>JBFMDF010000007.1:0-21060 GCA_040753935.1 Bacteroidota bacterium
GATCATTTTTGTAATCCTGCGCCGGAATGCCGACTGCTTTTGCTTTCATCCGCAGATTCACATCTTTGGAAACCAGAATCACTTCGCGTGATGTATTTTCTTTCCACAAACAGTAGGCACAGTTTAAAATCTGATGATCGGGATTATCCGGATTGAAAATAGATTGTAGGTCTTTATGAAAATGCTGTTCCAGTCGAACAGTAATCTTGCCCAAACCATCGCCGATCTTCACTCCTCCATTAAAAATATGATCGCCGCTCATTGCATCAACATTTCGTGCAAATTCTCGCGCATGAAAATTGATTGATTCGTTTCCCTTTTTAAATGCATCCAACTCTTCCAGTAACGTCACCGGAATAACTACATCGTGTTCCTTAAATTGATAAATGCAACTGCTATCATGTAAGACAACGTTAGTATCGAGAACAAACATTTTTTTCTTTTTCGCCATTGTGTTGTACTCACTCCATGTTGTTTTTAATGTTGGCAACAGACAAGTCTGTCCGTAGAGTTGAGAAAAGGAATAAAGATGTACACACGAATTGGAAAATTCGGAAAACCAAGAGAAATGTAGAGTTCGGTTTTATAGGCAAGAGCAATCTGTCGTTCAAGGATCACTTTAAGTGAACGTAACAAATCGCTTGGAAAGACGCAAGAGGTAAACAGTTTATTTTTTGGATTGCGTTTTTTAGCAGAAAAACTATTTTTCTCTCAACTTTAGCCAAATACTGTGCAAGACTTCGCTAATCCTGCACAATCATTTTTTCGTTACTCTTTAGCAACAAACCTCGGCGTCACCCCCATATTCCACCACGTGAAAGAATATATATCTGCCCACTCTTCAAGAATTTTTGTTGTCGGTTTTCCTGAACCGTGCCCGGCAGATGTTTCAATGCGGATCAGCACTGGATTTGGTCCTTTGTATTTCTCCTGCAATGTGGAGATGTACTTAAATGAGTGTGCCGGAACTACACGGTCATCATGATCAGCAGTCGTCACCAAGATGGCCGGATAATGTACCCCTTCACGAATGTTATGCACTGGAGAATATTTTCTTAAGTACTCGAATTGCACTGAGTCATCACTGGAGCCGTAATCATTCACCCACGCCCAGCCAATGGTGAATTTATGGAAACGCAACATATCCATCACTCCCACGGCGGGTAATGCCACTTTGAATAAATCGGGACGTTGATTCGTCACTGCTCCAATAAGCAGTCCTCCGTTCGACCGCCCTTCAATGGCTAGTTTTTGCGGATTGGTGTATTTGTGTGCAATAAGATATTCTGCTGCAGCAATAAAATCATCAAATACATTTTGCTTATTCAGTTTCATCCCTTGTTCATGCCATTTCTCGCCGTATTCGCCGCCACCGCGAATGTTTGCCAAGGCGTAAATTCCACCCTGCTCGAGCCACGCCAAACGAATGGCGCTGAAGTTTGGCATCATTGAAATGTTAAATCCGCCGTACCCATACAGCCACGTAGGATTATTGCCATCCAACGGTATTCCTTTTTTATGCACTATGAACATCGGAATTTTCGTTCCATCCTTACTTGAGTAAAACACTTGTTTCGTTTCATAGTCGTTGGCATTGAAATCAATTTCTGTTTTTTGATACTCAGTTACTGTTTTCTGAGCAATCTCATATTTATACACTACCGACGGATAGGTGAATGATGTTACGGTAAAGAACGTGAATGTATCTTTCTTCTCTCCGGAAAAACCTTCCACTCTTCCCAACACCGGAAGTTGAATTTCGTGTTCATGTCTTCCTTCCATATCGTACACAAAAACTCTGTGGCTTACATCTTTGGTGTACACGGCAAAGAGTTTACCGCCCACCGTTGTTACTCCGTTAAGCACTTCCGGTTTTTCCGGTAACACATCTTTCCAATACTTCTCATCAGGTGTAGCAGGATCGAACAACACCACTCTGCCATTGGGCGCTTTACGATTAGTATAGAGAAGTAGTTTATCACCAACATGATCTACGATGTAAATATCATCGTCAAAGGTTTCCAGAATTGGCAGAAATGGCGTTCTCTTTTTCACATCGCGGTAATACAGCGCGTTGCCGTTTGATCCACGTTGGGAGACGGTAAGTTGAAGGAAGCGTTCATCTTCCGTAACGCCGATACCAAATAACCGCTGCGGATGATCCTTATCTTCATACACCAGCATATCTTTGGACTGTGGTGTGCCAACAACGTGGTAGTAAACTTTATGGTAAGAATTCGAAGCCGACAGCTTGGTACCGGTATCGCTTGGCGTAGGATATCGGCTGTAGTAAAATCCGTTTCCAAACCACGTAATGCCGGTGAACTTTGCCCATTCAATTTTATCCGTCAAAACTTTTTTCGTTTTCACATCCATCACATAAATTTCTCGCCAATCGGATCCCGCCTTCGAGATGGAGTACGCCATGTACCTTCCATTCTTATCAAATGAAATATCGGCAAGCGATACGGTGCCATCGGCCGAAAGTTTGTTTGGGTCAAAAAACACTTCGGGCTTTGCATCGAGTGATCCGCGACAAATGTATAGTACGCTTTGATTTTGAAGCCCGTCATTCTTATAGAAGAACCAATTTTTGCCGGCTCGAAACGGCGCAGTTTGTTTTGGATAGTTATAGAGTTTCATCAGTCGGTCAAGCACTTTTTGCCGAAACGGAATTTGTTCCAGGTAACCAAAAGTTACCTTATTCTGTTCTTTCACCCACTCCTTCACTGCCAATGCAGTATCGTGTTCCAACCAGCGATACGGATCGGGAACCTTTATGCCGAAATACTCGTCAACCTGATCAACCTTAGCAGTTTTCGGATACTGCAATTGTGCAGTAACGCCACATGCTGTCACCACAACAGCCAACAACAGTTTTCTCATTCACTTACCTCCTTCTGGTACTAATTTAGTTATGGGATAAAATTTTCCATTGCCGATATATTGGTCGATAACATTCCATGCAACTACTCCATCTTCCGATTCAGGTTCCAGCAACGCAAACGCAAGACGGGAGAGTCGCTGGTTGGTAGGAACCCGAATAGTACCGGCAGGGATGTTCAACACTACGGTTTCGTACACCCCTTCATATCTTTTCATTCTGTGTTTTTGAAACTCGCGTTCCGCTTCATGTATTGTTGAAATAGCAAAGCGCTGAACGGATTTCTGTACTTCCTGTTTTACAGTATCATACCGAACTCCATGGTCGGCAAGAAGTGCAAGAACATTCTTCAGCGAATCAGGAACATAGTACTCTGCCGGAATTTTTGCTTTCTTCACCGCGCGCACAGCATAAAACTCCGATGTGACAATAGTCCGCAGACTGTCTTCATTCATCAGGTACATCATGTGTCCGCTGTATGGATTACGTTCTTCGTTCACCGCAGCAAGAAGAATCTCCTGCGCTGAATCTGACTCCACAGTTTCCGATGTTACACTCAACGAATCAAATTGCTGGAGATATTTTGCCGACTCATCTGCTTGACGTGTTGCTGTTTTAATTGCTTGTGAGTTTCCGTTGGCAACATCTAAAATAACAGTAACAAACGCTTTTGTTGCGGCAATACGTTGCTGAAACGGTATGTATGAATACGCTTCGCTCAAAATGGCAAGACGGTTTCTCAATCCAACGTAATTTGTATTGTATCGTCCTTCACGCGCCCAGTAGAAGTACCCCGGCTTTCCCGCCGGCGTGGATTCGAGATAATCTCCGTAACGGTAAACGCGCCATTTCTGCTTGCGCATGTTTTGCTCAACGGCCGGCATAAAACCATTCCGCATAAAATTATCAAGCGCAGTATCTATTGCGGGATTGAGTGCGTAACTGTACGTGAGGTGATAACCGTGGAATGAACCGTTAGTGGTATGAAGATCAACCACAATGTGGGGGTCGTATGCATTCAACATCTTCACAAATGCGCGGACTTCTGGTGTTTCTAGTTTCATGTGGTCGCGGTTTAAATCGAGTCCTTGTGCATTTGCCCGCTGCCCCATACCGGCAATCGGCCCGTGTTGAAACGGTCTGTTGTACAAACTAATGTTGTCATTGCCATCGGCATTGAAGATTGGAACAATCATCACTATCAATCTTCGTCGCCATTGGTTGTGTTTTCCTTCGGAAAGTTCGCGCAACAGTTCAAGCATCGCCTCTTTCCCTTCCACTTCGCCGCCGTGAATGTTTGCTTGAATGTACACAACCACTTTTCCGGACTTCCGCACTGTTTCCGGTTTTGTGTCTGGAATGTCTCCGTAGAACAACATCGGCAGATGTTTGCCGCTTGCAGAATAGCCGAGCCACGATAATTTAAGAGTGGCGCCGTCACTCTTCAGCGCGGAAATAAAATCCATCACATCCTGATAGCGCGACGTTTCTTCATAGTTGGAACGTTCCGGACGAGTAAGTTGTGCTGTCAGAGAAGAAATACCAAAAGTAAAAACACAAACAATCTTGGCAATGGTCATTATCGTTCGCTGTTCTTTTCAGATGACGAAATATACTTCTAATACTTTTTTATTGCTACAAAGTTCTACTGTCTCTCTTTATTCAGAGAAAATTTGCTGATCCCCGTGTGCCATTGTGCAGTTGTATACCGTCTGTTATTGTTGTGAGAAGTCCATGACCTGACCGTGAGCAACGGAAAGATAATCTGTTGTTTTCATGATGATCGAATCGGTGAGTGAGCCGGCGTTGAAGGCTATGCGTTCGTTCTGAAGAATAGAAACATCGATATACAGGTCCAGGTCAAAAAACGGTTTGCCGAACGGAGGCACCGAACCGGGAACTAATCCTGTGAGCGATTGTAACTCTTCTTTGCTGGCAAAGCGAACAGAGGTTGCGTTGCACAGTTGCCTCACTTTTTTCGAAGCAATCTTTAACGCCGCGCTGAGCACAAACAATTTGAAACTACCGTCAACTTTCATCACAATCGCTTTACCGCCAATCTTCACATCTTCTCCTCTGGCGTTGGCAGATTCTTCCGACGTAACTGTCGGCTGGTGATGAAGAGTGCGAAACGGAATATGATGGCGTTGCAAATACTCACAGATGGATTCAAACACAGTCATGAGAATTGAACTGTCGGTGTTACAAACAACAATACCTTTTCGTTCTAAAATAAAGTTTTTCTTTGTATCTTTCTACCCGAAATGTCTACAACACATTGACCATTATTGAAGGACCTTGCTATGATTCAACACTTTCCAATCCTCATCATTACCGGGCGACCTGCCGCAGGAAAAAGTGAAGTTATCGACTTCCTGAAGAAATGCGATCCTATCGTCCGGCTGGAACGATTTCACATCGCCAACTTTGAAGAACTTGACGATTTTGTTTACGTCTGGGAAACATTCGAACTTGACGACTTAATGTCGCAGATGGGTAAACCACGCGTGTGGAGCGACGAGAAGTACTGGTTCAAAGATCAGTACATTTGGGATCTGTACATTAAACGTCTTGCCCTCGATTATAAAAAGAAAGTAACAAAAGATCCCGAGTATCATCAGAAAATGACATCACTGGTTGAATTTGCCCGCGGCGGCGAGAATGCCATTTACCATGCCCTCACCCATCTTTCAGATGAGATGCTCAGCAAAGCATCGTTGATGTACATTAAAGTGACGTACGAAGAATCCGTCAGAAAAAACCGCCGCCGTGCGCGCCCGGGACAGGAAGATTCCATTCTATATCATTCTTTGCCGGATGAAAAGATGGAATTTTACTACAAGACGAATGATTGGGAACAGATCGAAAAGAAAGATCCGAATTACATCGATGTACGCGGACATAAAATTCCCTACGCCGTGTTCGATAACATGCCGGAAAAAACGCTCGACCCGACATTAATTGCAGAAGAATTGGAACGGGCAACGAAAAAGTTGTGGGAACTGCAACACCGGTCATAAACCCAAGGGTACAGAGGTTTCAACCATGTACACTAATTGTAAAACAAGAAACGCCGCTCACACTGCGGCGTTTTTTTTTTGGGATTGAGATCTTTGTCATCTCTCTGAAATTCTGAACCTCATCTTAACAAGGTTAATGGACATGAACATTTTTTGGAACAGTATTCCACAATTTTACCATTAACACCGCCCCTACCATTGCAAATCCGATCATACTTGGTCCCCACGAACTCCAACCGAATGACTCAAGCATCCATCCCATGCCTGTTCCCACCGCGGCGCCGCCGATGTACTGCATTCCGTCAAACAATCCTGTGGCAGATGCCGCTGCCTTTTGACCGCCAAAGTCCATCGACGCCGTGCCGGACAACATAGAATGCACCATACTAATGGCAAACGAATTGACAACAAATGCCGCGATAATCCAATCTATGCCCGGCGCCTGCCAAATAATTGCCAGACAGATGATTTGAAGAAGATAGCCGATAAATGCAACGGGCGGGCGGCGCGATTTGAAAACCCAATCCGATACCGTTCCCGCCACAAATGCGCCTAAAATTCCTGCAACTACAACACTCAACGCTCCTTTTTGAAACACGGCAGAATCCAATGCCAGATGCTGTGCCTCCTGCATGTATCGTGGAAACCACTGTTCAAATCCATGGCGGACAAAGCCGGTACAAAATTCCGCAACAGCAATTGTCAGCGTTATCGGATTAGTGAAAACTTTTTTCATCAGATACTTCATATCAACTTTTTCCGTATCGCCGCTGGTAGCATCGGCAGTATCAAAACTTTCGTGTCCCGCTTCATGCGGATGATCGCGGACAAAGAGAACAGTCAAAACTCCCATCATCAGCATTACACCGGCCGGAATGAAAAAGACCCATTGCCACGGCAGTAATACAACTGCAATTCCGCCAATGACAAAAATGAGTGCACGACCGCTCTGTATCATCGAACCAAAAATTGCCGAAAATACTCCTCGCTCACGAACATGAAACCATCCGGAATTTACTTTGATAAGCGCAAGTGCACTGTATGATTGAAAGTACATATTCAGCGACCAGACAGTTGCAAAATATCCAAGCAACAATGGACCCGAATCAAGAAAGCCGAGATACGCGCCGAACCCGAAGGCGAGATTGAACACCACGGCACCAAACACGCCGATCATCATTGCTTTTCGTCCGCCGATTTTATCGGCAACTGGTCCATTAAAGAGCGCGGAAATTCCGTAGATTGTCAACGCCGCTGTTATAATCGTGCCAATTTGCGTTTTATCCCAGCCATAAGTATCTGATAACGCTTTGTTAGCAAATGAGAGATTGTACCGCCCCATATACATTGCGGCGTAAGTAAAGCCGAGTGTGAGCCAGTTAAGTGCACGGCGACGGCGGAATGCTGTGCTGTGGTTCGGGCGAGAGTGCTGTTCCATAAAAGACTGTCCTGTAAAAGATAATGCGACGTGTGTATTGAAAATACTATTGCTAACGGTGGTGCATGAAATGTTAGTAACCTACGGGTTGCTAATGTCAACAAAGGCGGAGAGAAGATAGAAAAAATGAAGTTCAAAAGAAAGAATAGTGACAGTAAAAATGTCGACGGTTCATTTTTCGACATTCCTTCCAGTAGATGAAGGCACTGTAGTGTTTGAAACTGTTTGTCGCAATCGTTCAAATTCACAAAGTTTCTGTTCAAAATATTTTTTGAGTTCAGCGGAAAGTGTACTCCACAGATTTACTGTTTCTGCAGGATTGTTTTTTAAATCATACACTTCTTGCTTCTTTTTTTGTTGTAGCATTGTTTCAATATACTTTATGGTATCGTACACAATACCCTTTGTTTCGATCATATCCATTCCGATAATTGGAATGGCACGCTTTCGGCTGATGGTATTAAACAGAGACGTTCCCACCGGTATAAGACTCAATGCTGAACGATCGTTTATTTCAAAGATATCGAGAATAGTGGGGAACAGATCAAGATGCGAAGTAACAACGGAAGTATTTGTCTCCGCGACGCGTTGTTGTTCTTGCGGAAATCCCGGCGGAAAATAAATCCATAAGGGCGTTGCTATATCTGCTTGGTATAGAAACTGCAAATGACCTGAATGATAATGTTCCTCAAAAGCTTCACCGTGATCTGATACATAGATAACTATGGTAGAATCGAGTAGGTGGTGTTTGCGGAGAAGAGAAAAATATCGCCGTATCACTTCATCGTGCTCTAACAAGGCATTGTCGTATGCATTCAATGAAAGTGGTGGAGCAGGCGTAAACATTTCATATTGTTTATCGGAAACACGGTAGGGAAAATGAGTATTGTTAAACTGCACAATGCCGAAAAATTTTTTGCCTTTTAACTGCTGCAGAAACGAGTCAACGATTGGAACAATATCTTGATCGTTCACCCCCATATCGTTGAATTGTTCAAGCGGTGTCCGTTCTTGACAGATGAACGTGTCGAGTAATGTTTCATAGACCAAATGAATGTTGCTTCTGACCATTGATTGCGATGAGATGAAAAAAGTTTTTGCCGTAGTCCATTCGTGTACATAATCGTAAATATACGCCAGTGGCAGTTTGTCAAGTGTATAACAGCCAGAAAAGATCATCGGAAGGGCGTACTGGGTAGAAACACAATTTGCAATATGATTTTTAAACGGTAAAACACGCTTGGCTGCAATCAAACTGTCAACAAATGGAAATGTTTGTCGTCGGTAACCATTGTACGGCAGATTCAATCCTCGAACACTTTCGCCTATAAGGAAAAGACAGTTAAACTTCGGTTGAATTTTTGTTCTGCTGTTGATGGAAAATAATCGTTTCACATAACCACGCCGAATTTCAAAGGAGGACCCGAAGTACCGTTCTTGAATAACATACTTAATCGCAAACAGTGTATACGGTGTAAATGAGTAACTGTCTGGATGAAAACGAAGGTTGTTGTTCAACACTAGTGAGGTTCCAATAAACAACGCAACAATTGTGTATGTTATTTTCTTTGACATCAACTCAACAATGCTTACGCTTTTCCGAAATACCGTGTAGATACCAATCGCTAATACGACAACAATGACAGGATGATACCAACGAATGCTTGCCGATATTAACGCATAGGCATTGCTGGAATGATCAATGACAAAATTGAGGGAAAAATTATTTGGCAACGTGCCGAAGTAAAAGAAATGTCCATACACCAGAATAAAGACACAAGAAAGGAAGAGCGCATATAACAGCATAATCGCTGAACGCGTTTTTTGTAAGAACGAAAAACCAAAGGCACAGACAAAATAAAACATCCACTCGTACACCGCCGACGCCAGAAACAAAGCGCGCTCTTTTGCGCTTTGTGCCAATAAGTACTGTGAGCGAATAAAAAAATCTACAACAACGAGAAATACCGGTAGAACGAACAATACTAAGCGATGACGAAATGAGTCGGGCGATGGAAACTTCACTGGCTATTCTCGTGTAAATATTTCGCTTAATATAGAATCTGTTTTATCTTTTTCAAAATTAGTACGCACATCCTCACATCTTTTTCCATTGTTAGGAAAGAAAAAGCTCATTTCCCCTTAATCCATTCTTCAGCAATCTGCACGGCATTGGTCGCCGCTCCTTTGCGAATGTTGTCGGAAACAATCCACAAATTCAGTCCGTTCTTCACCGTTTCATCCCTGCGGATTCTGCCGACGAATGTTTCATCTTTGTCATGCGCCCAAATCGGCATAGGGTAAATTTTTTCCATCGGTGCATCCTGCACCACAACGCCGGGAGCTTTGGAGAGTACCTCGCGCACATCGCTAAGTTCAAACGGTTTTTCGAATTCGATATTCACCGATTCGCTGTGCCCGCCAATGGTGGGAATACGCACGCAGGTGGGAGAAACTTCGATGGAATTATCTCCCATGATCTTCTTCGTCTCATTTACCATCTTCATTTCTTCCTTCGTGTAGCCGTTGTCAAGGAACTCATCAATGTGCGGAATGGCGTTGAACGAAATCTGATGCGGAAATTTCATCTCTTGAATTTCTTCTTCATTCCATTCTTTCATCAATTGGTCGTGCCCTTTTTGGCCAGCGCCGGTGACGGACTGATACGTTGACACAACCACGCGTTTAATGTTGTATCTGTCGTGCAGCGGTTTCAACACTACCACCATTTGAATAGTCGAACAATTTGGATTGGCGATGATTTTACTTCCGGAAAAAATTTTTTCCCGGTTCACCTCCGGCACCACCAGCGGAATACTCGGATCCATCCGCCATGCGCTACTGTTGTCGATGACGGTAATGTCATACTTCGCGCAGATTGGTGCAAATTGTCTGCTCACCGATGCGCCCGCGGAAAACAGCGCAATTTTTGCATGACTGTTTCTGATATTTTCTTCGTTCAGTTCCTGCACAGTCCATTCTTTATTGTTGAACATCACTCTTTTCCCAACAGAGTGTGACGATGCCATCGGAAATAATTTTCCGACAGGGAACTTTCGCTCTTCAAGCACTTGAATCATTTTTCTGCCGACCATCCCAGTTGCGCCGGCAACAATAACATCATAGAGTTTCATATGTTTTTTACTTCCTCATATTTTATTTTAGAAACATCTGAAAAATCCATCCGAAGGATTCTTCGGATGAGTCTGTCATAGTGAACCCGCCTGAACGGCAAAGTCGGGCAGGCGAAGTCGAACCATGATTCTGCTAAAATTGTCACACTTCGACTACGCTCAGTGTGACTTTTGTTTATTTACAAAAAATTCTTCGGATGTTTCTTTTACGATACCAGAAAATTTCCTCTTACGTAACCTTTGATAACAGAACAACCTTTCTCGTTTGTCCATTTACTATGGTATTTACGCGTCGGGCAAACAGGAATGCTTCCCAGCCACCTTTACCGAAGGTACATCACTTGAATTTTTTCCCGCTTTACAAATCATCAAATGTTTCTCTTTCGGCAATCACTCTCACTTTATCTCCGTTCACCAGCACTTCAGCAGCGCGTAGGCGCGCGTTGTAATGCGATGCGTTGACAATGCCGTACGCTCCTGCCGTCAGTACAGCAAGATATTCGCCGCGTTTCATTTCCGGTAGTTTTCTATCGCGTGCAAAAAAATCTCCCGTCTCACACACCGGTCCAACAACATCTACCAACTCAGATTTGCGTGGTTGTACTGTCAATGGTACAATTTGATGATAGGCATTGTACAAACTCGGGCGAAGAAGGTCATTCATCCCCGCATCAACAATGACAAATTTTTTTATACCGTTGTCTTTTGTATAGAGAACTTTTGTAACAAGAATGCCAGTGTTGGCGATGATGGAACGCCCCGGTTCAATCACCAGTTTGCAGCCTGCTGTTTTCAACATTGGCAACACTGCTGAAACAAAGGTTTCGTTCGAAGGCGCTGTTTCTGCTCCATGAGTTTCTTCTACGGGCAGTAACGGATGTGCAACAGCATTTTTGTACGTCACACCAAATCCGCCGCCAAAATCAATATGATGAATACCGATGCCAATAGCCGTCAACTCTTTCACCAACTCAACTACCGCTTGCGCCGTCTGCACGAATGGCTCCACTTTTACTATCTGCGAACCAATATGGGTATGCACGCCGTCCACCTGAAGATTGGGAAGCGATGCCGCATATTTGAATGCTTCTACCGCAACTGAAATATCAATACCGAACTTGTTCGTCTTTAAGCCGGTAGAAATATAGGGATGTGTTGCCGCGTCAATATCAGGATTGATGCGCAGCGCAATGCGCGCTTTTTTCCCTACTCTCCCAGCGATTTCATTGATGACATCAACTTCCTGTAACGACTCAACGTTGAATGAAAAAATCTCTTTCTGCAGTGCATACTCAATTTCATCGTCGCGCTTACCAACGCCGGCAAAGGTAATTTTCGACGACGGAAATCCTGCTTTGAGTGCAAGGTGAATTTCACCGGATGACACCGCGTCGGCACCTGCACCTTCATCGGCAAGCAGTTTCAGCAATGAATGATTGCTGTTGGCTTTCAGCGCATAACAGGTAACATGGTCAACGCCATTAAAGGCGCTGTCGATGGAGCGAAAGTTATCCAACAGCTGGCGCTTGCTGTAAAGGTAGAGCGGCGTTCCAAATTCTTCAGCGATCTCTTGCACCGGTGAATCCTCGCAGTAGAAGATGTTCTCTTTGTAGTAGAAATGAGTCATAATGTTATATTGTTGTGTGTTTCAAGTTTCTTTGCAAATCGTTGTTGAGAATGGAGCACTGACAATACGGATCTTTGAAACCTAAAACTCGAAACTGTTCTATTCAAATATGTCCGGAAATTGTTCCGCATTCGCGAACAACTCTTTGTGTAACCTCAACACAACGTCGTCAACATGTTCTTCGTCAATAACGAAACTGAGATTGATCTCCGACGCACCCTGCGAAATCATGTTGATGTTGATATCGCTGATTGGCGTCAGCATCTTTACTGCAAGACCGGGGCTGTTGCGCAGATTGTCTCCAACAATACAGACAATTGCTTTCTTATCCTGCACAGTAACCGTTGCAAAATTTTTCAGTTCGCGTACAATGCTGGAAAGATTCTTGACGTTGTCAACCGTTGCGGTAATGCTTACTTCAGATGTTGCCACAGTGTGAACAACTGTTTCGTACTTGTGAAAGACGTCGAAAACATTCTCCAAAAATCCATGCGCAAGGAACATCCTTGTTGAGACAATGTTGATTAAGGTAATTCCCTCTTTGTAGGCAATTGACTTTACGACACATCGCTTATCGATTTTTGGTTTTGCTACGATTGTCGTTCCGGTGGAAGTCGGATTTTTCGAGTTCAACACACGGACAGGAATGTTTTTCTTCACCGCCGGAAGAATCGTTTCAGGATGCAACACTCGTGCGCCAAAGTACGCCAGTTCCGCTGCTTCGTTGAACGACATCACCTTAATTTTTTTTGCATCCTTCACCACCGTCGGGTCGGCGGTGAGAATACCGTCCACATCAGTCCAAATCTGAATGTCGTCAACATTGAGTAATGCACCAATAATTGCCGCAGAAAAGTCAGACCCGCCACGGCCGATGGTGGTGGTGATGCCGCCGGAAGTAGAACCGATAAATCCCTGAGTCATAACGACGTAACCATTATGCACTTTGGGAAGAACGATCTCTTTCAACTGTTGTTCTGTTGCATCGAATTGAACTGCAGCTTTGGTGTATCGTTCATCCGTCTTCATGAACGAACGCGCATCAACCCAAAACGATTTGATCTTCTGCGATTCAAAATAATGGTAAATGATGAACGACGACATCAATTCGCCGTATGCCGCAAACGTATCAAGCGAACGCGGCGTTAACTCTCCCAACACCGCAACACCGTTGACCAGCGCAGAGAGTTCTTCTGCTACCCGCGAGAAGTGTTTGTTGAAGAATTTCTGCACGTCACCGTCAAACAACTCTTTTGCAATTTTTTTATGACGCGCTTCGATGGCAACAACGTTATTCAGCGCCTCTTCTTTTTTCCCCTGAGACGCCAGCGTTGCCGTGTGCAGTAATTGATTGGTGATTCCGGCACAGGCAGAAACAACAACAATTGGTTTGCGAGAAATTTCTCTTTTAACAATTTCAGTAATATTGCGAATGGCGTTGGCATCTTCTACCGAAGTGCCGCCGAATTTCATAACTATCATAGAATAAAGAACCCGAGACTATGCTCGGGGTTAATAAACAATGACACCGATATGTAATCTTACTTAATGATAAAAAAAAAGTGGGAGAGTGTAAAGAGTAGTTACACTATTTACTTACCCACCGTCTCTCAACATCTATACTAAATATTCTATCAATGCGTCTGCTAACTTTTCTCCTCCAAACCGAAACGCATCAATGGCAGGCAATCCGGTTTTATCTTCCAACTTTTTTGCTTCTTCTTTGCTCTGTTCATCGGTTAAGCCCACCGAATTGATACCAATGCCGATAACTTTTGTCGGTCGGAAGATATTAATAACCTCTTCATGAAGTTTGATAAGTCGGTTAATGTCCGGAATTGGCAGGCCGTAATCATCATGTGTGCGTGTCGGTTGCACACACATAATCATTGCATCGGGCATCGTGCCGTGCATCAGTCCGAGAGTGACGCCGCTGTATCCTTGATGTGTCAGAGCTCCTTGTCCTTCAACAAAGATGTAGTCATATCCTTCGGCGTTTGAAGCATCAATACATTTTTCAATAGAGCCGGCAATGTAATCGCTGATGACGGCATCGACGGCAATTCCTTTGCCGGAAATCATAATGCCAGTCTGCCCGGTGCCAATGAAATCACTTTTCAGGCCGCGCTTCTGAAAAATTTTATACACTTCCAGCATTGTCGTCATTTTGCCGATGTTGCAGTCCGCGCCTACGGTAAGAATCGTTTTTGCTTTACGCGTTCGGTAATTCCCCTTTGAAACAACTTCGTACTCAATCGGAATTTTTCTCCAGTCGGTGATGGTTACATTGTTTTCTTTTGCAATCTGCACAAGTTCTTCGTCGTCGGAAAGAATAGTGTGAAGACCGCTGAGGATATTCATCTTATTCCTCATCGCGGTTTTAATCCACTCACGCCATGCTTCGGGCAACCGTCCGCCGGTCGGCGCAATGCCGATAAGCAAATCGGTCGGATGAAATTTCAATCCATCTTCAACCGAAGCCACCACCGGAATATTTCCGCCGTAACCGAGTACATCCTGCGCGGTTATCCCGGCTTTGGTAGAATCAACAACGGCAACGACTTCGTTTGGTAAATAGACAATGGCTCCATTGGCAGTTTTAGATTTAAGCGGACTGAATCGTCCTTCAGCAAGGGCAAGAATTCTTCTCATAGGGCGGTAAGTAATGGGTAATGGGTAATGGTTAATGGTTAATGAATTATGTTGTGAAACTTTTTTTTGGCAGACTGGAAAATATACGCTCACTCCCGGCAACTTACAAACTATTCCGCTCCCAAAACACACCGTCGCGGAATCCTTGAATGGTTTTTACCTTTCCCGCCAACGCTAGTCGCTTTTCAGCAAGGCAGGCGTATGTTTCATCACATTCTATTCCAACGTACGCTCTTCCTAATTTTTTTGCAACAACCGATGTTGTGCCGGAACCAAGAAAAGGATCGAAGACAACATCTCCTGTATTGGAACTGGCAAGAATAATTTTGGCAAGCAACTTTTCCGGTTTCTGAGTGGGGTGCTCGGTATTTTCAGGCATTGACCAAAACGGCACGGTAATATCCGTCCACACATTCGAAGGATGCGTGATGCGGAAGTTTCCCTTTGTTGTGCGACGCCAGTCTTTTGGTATTCCGTTTTCGGTGTACGGCGCAATCACTCTTCGTTTCAATTTTACAGCGTCAAGATTGAATGTAAATTTCTCTGACATTGTGCAAAACCAAATATCTTCTGAGGCATTTTTCCAGTTTGCTTTTGCCCCGCGCCCCTTTTCTCGTTCCCACGTAATGCGATTTCGAACAATAAAAAATTTTTCTGCCACGGTGTAGATTGCGGTAGATGACCGCCAATCGCCGCAAATGTATATTGATGCCGTCGGTTTCAGCAATCTCACCATCGGCGCAAGCCATGACTCCATCCACTGCGCATACTCCTCTGATGTCCGCGCTGAAAATGTCATCGAGCGAAATTGCTTGGTCAGGTTATACGGCGGATCGAGAAACAAGAGGTCAACAAAGTGCGAAGGAAGAAATGGGAGCGCTTTGTGTACATCCTGTAGAATAGTCGTATTCAAAATCTGCTTGAGATGTTGCTTTGAGGAGAGTCTGACCAATTGTTGTTTGTAGAGAGAAACTTCCTCCTGATTCAGTTGTAGTGATCTATTTCGCGATGTACTTTTCATTCTTTATGTTCACGATCAGATAACATTTCAACATTACGCTCTCGGATGAAACCGTTTGTGCTGTTCTTTCAGTAATTCTCTATCAATATGGGTATAAATTTGTGTTGTTGAAATGTCGGCATGACCAAGCATTTCCTGTACGGAACGAAGATCGGCGCCTCCTTCCAACAGGTGGGTAGCAAACGAATGACGAAATGTGTGCGGATGAATTGCTTTTGTTATTCCTGCACGACGTGAGTATTCAACAACAATTTTCCACACAGAAATTCGCGACAACGATGTTCCTCTGCTGTTCAGAAAGAGGGCATCACCTGTTCTTTTGTGCCGAGCCAACATTTCACGTTCACGTTGTCTGTACTGATCAATCCACTTCAACGCTGAGTCGCCGATCGGCACAAGCCGCTCCTTCGATCCTTTCCCAAATACACGCACCAGTTGCTGGTCTTCCAACAAGTGCTGCTGTTTCAGTCCCGTTAATTCCGACACGCGCATACCGGTTGCATACAGCGTTTCAAGAATCGCCCTGTCACGATACACAAATTTTTTTGCGGTGGGCAATTTCGGATTTGCTGTTTCAAGAATTTGGTTGACCTCGTCAATGCTCAACACGTCGGGCAGATGTTTTCCGATTTTGGGAAGTTCAATATTTTGTGTCGGATCGTGATGTGTTCTTCCTTCGCCGAGCAGAAACTTGTGCAATCCTTTAATTGCCGAAATGTTGCGCACAACGCTCTTCGGTGAAAGTCCGACCTCCCGAAGCATTCGAATGAAACGGGAAACATCCTGTTCGTTCACTGTACCAAAATTCTGTTTGCCTGCATCGCTGAGATATGAAGCATAGCGGCGAATGTCCCGTTCGTACGATTGAACAGAATTGACCGCAAGCGATTTTTCCAACTGAAGGAATCGAAGGTACGCCTGAATATCAGATTTCATCGGAGATCAATTGAATCTATGGTGCGTTGAAGGCGTTTGTCGGCAGCATGTTTGTTCGGTTTATCTCTTTTTTCTTTCGCCGAAGCAGATGCTACGGCTGTCTCTTTCTGCAGTTCATCAGTCGGTTCAGGATAACGTAACCGTGAGTGATGGATGCCGATAAGTATCTTTAAAAAACTTTCTTTCACGCGACTTAATTCGCGTAACGTTAATGTGCTTTCGTCAAGTTCACCTTCGAGCAAACGAAGTTTAATGAGCGATTCGATGTTGGCTTCAATTTTTTCTACTGTCGGATCAACGATGGCACGAGTAGAGGCTTCAACGCCGTCTGCCAGCAACACAATGCCTGTTTCTTTTGTTGTCGGTTTTGGTCCGGGATAACGATAATCATTTTCATCAATCTCTCCTGTATTCTTTTTCTGACGGAGAGCTTTTTCATAAAAGAAGCCGATGTGCATGGTGCCGTGATGCATTGGAATAAAATCAATAACATTATCCGGTAATCGGTATTCCCGCGCAAGGCGAATACCGTCATCAACATGAGCCGAAATAACCCGGGCGCTTTTGCGCGGACTCATTATCCGGTGTTTGTTTTCCGTACCAATCTGATTTTCGACAAATAATTCGGGGTTTACCATTTTGCCGATATCGTGGTACAACGCGCCAACACGGGCAAGGGTAGCATTTGCCCCTATTGCTTCAGCTGCAGACGCGGCAAGTGTTGAGACCGTGACACTGTGATGAAATGTGCCGGGAGCTTTGTGAGCAAGTTCTTTCAACAACGGATGATTCAAATCCGAAAGATCAACCAGCGTCAAGTCTGTAGAGATGTTGAATACCCGTTCGAGAAAAATCAGCACACCGTAGGTAAGAATCGGAGAAAGGATGGCGTTGAATGAGGCAACCAGCATATGTGTACCAATGACATCCAGTGATTCGTACCGTTCCAATCCCAACGCAAGAATAGCGGTACAATATCCAAGAAAAATGTAGATGATGGAGCGGAAAATTTGTGTCCGTTTTTTAACATCGCGCACAGTGTATATGGCTAACGAACCGGCAACAAGCGATGCCAGCGCAATTCCGTAGTCGTTGCTTCTGATACCCGCGATGAGTAGTGAACTAACGACAGTGGTATAAAAGGCAATGCGCGAATCAAAAATAATTCCCATGAGCATGGACATTGCCGGAACGATGATTAAAAAACGAAGAGGAAACGGCATCGTGACAAACACCGTCAGATAGGCAATCACTGAAACGATGAGGAGTGAGAGAGCGATGAGAAGCAATTTCCCGTTATCGTGGTAAATATTTTTGCGGAACAAATAGATATACATCGCCAGAATCCACAGTACGGCAAAGACGTGAAGCATTTTGCCAAGAAAAGTGACAACACGGTTAATGCCTGCGCCTCGTTCTTCTTTTGCTTTCTTGAGCGAATCAAGCTTCAATTTAATTTCAGGTGTAATGCGCTCTTTTTTTGCAATTATACGTTCTCCTTCACTCACTGCTCCAATAGTACGCGGAACAAGTTCTACAGCAAATTGAATTTCGCGATCGGTCTGTTCTTTTTGATATATGACATTGGGTGAAAGGAACGAGAGCGCTATTTTGGTCGCAATAGAAACAGTATCGTTGTCTCCTTTGTAACCGCTGATGAACGTCTGCTGAACAACTTTCCCTAATTCAGAAACATCGTACAACTTCTCAATCGGCAGAATTTGTTCAATCGTTTTTCGTCGCTTGGCAATCAATTCATTCTCTTTGAACTGCGATTTCCGCACATCAATAATGCCCTGCAAGTATATGCCATTAACCACCAATAACACATCACGGCGTAGTTTTTCAAACGAATATTTTGGAGCCGCAACTCCGCGCCGTTCAACATCACGCAAGCGCCAGAGTGTTTTCCATTCACTGTCACGCAGCGGCAGAGTAAAATTAGCAAGAGCAGTAGCAATTTCGGCTTCATCTTCTTTTCGCCGATCGAGGATTTTTCGCAGGATATCGAAAAATCTTTGTAACGAGTCAATTTGTTGTTGAGCAATGGCAGGGTTTTCCTCAAATACCTTATAGACTTTTGCCGCTGCCAGTTCGCGTTCACGTTCATACTCACGTTCGTTTTTATAGATTGGAAAAGCGAACGGCGCATACAAGTCGGCTTCTGTCCAGATAACACCAACAGAGTAGTCCGCTTCGACCGATAAGCCGTGCGGAAACATCAACGCTACCGACACCACAAGCAACGTAAAGAGAATCCATTTCGCCGTGAGACTGTCGCGCGCAGTAAGTTGACGTACAATATGAACAACATCCAACTTCATCTGTTTCAATATGAAAATAAAATGAGAGAGAGGCAAGAAGGAGAAATTTCGTTGAAAAACCAGCATCGATTCCGTATATTTTGGAAAATTTTTGTTCATTGGAAAACCATTCCTGTGCATCATCCTAAAAAATCACTCGGCCAGAATTTTCTTCAGGACGCCAACGTCGCGCAGAAGATCGTTCGCTCATTCAATCCGCAGCACGGAGACACCGTTGTAGAAATCGGCCCGGGGAAAGGAGCGTTGACCTCATTGTTGCTTGCTCACGTTCCGCACGTTACCGTGATTGAACTTGATAATGAACTCGCCCCACAGTTACAGGCACAATTTGGTGAACGTATTACCGTCATTCATCGCGACGTATTGGAAGTTCCGATATCATCGCTGGCTCACGACGGTAACAAAGTGAGACTCATCGGCAATATTCCGTACAACATCACTTCTCCTCTTCTTTTTCACGTTATTGATTCGCGTGACGCCGTTCGCGATTTTGTGGTGATGATGCAAACAGAAGTCGCACAGCGCCTCACCGCGCGCCCACGCACGAAAGAGTACGGTATCTTGTCGGTCTTCCTTCAGTACTATTGCACGCCGAAGATACTGTTTGCCGTCTCCCGAAATTCGTTCTTTCCAATCCCGTCGGTCTCGTCAACCGTCGTTCATTTAAATTTCACTGCACCGTTTAACCGACAGGCGATTGATGATCGCATCTTTAGAAAAATCGTACGCGCCACATTCGGTATGCGACGAAAAACTCTTCGCAATGGTTTGAAATATCTCGGTGTACCCCCTTCGGAGTTCGAACGTCTTTCCGTAAATGTAGACCAACGGCCGGAAGAATTGTCCGTTTCCGACTTTGTTACCCTGGCGGATGAATTGATGCCCTGCGCCGACACCATTATCCATACAACAGCAGAGGAAGCCAATGAGTGAAGAAAAAATTTTTACCCAAAATCTCATTGAAGTTGATGATGAACTGATGGATGACATCCGCGATCTTATTGCGTCGCGGTCGGATTTTCTCATCAAAAATATTCTCAACGATCTGTATCCCGCCGATATCGCGCACATCATCAACCGGCTTGAATTTGAAGAAGGTGATTATCTCTTTTCACTCCTTTCTACCGAAGATGCCGGAAAAGTGATTGTGGAACTTGATGATAACCACCGCGAACACTTTCTCGAAACGCTGAAATCGAAGACAATTTCTGAAATTGTTGAAGAACTGCCAACCGACGAAGCAACAGACATTGTGGGCGAGTTGACCAAAGAAAAAGCAGAAGCAGTTCTTGAAGAATTGAGCGAAGAAGACTCTTCCGACCTACAGGAATTGCTCCGATACGATGCCAATACCGCCGGCGGTATTATGCAGAAAGAAGTTATCACCGTTCACAAAAACGACACAGTGAAGAAGGCGGTGCAAATTGTACGGAAAGTGGCGCGTGAAGACGGAGAGAATGTTCAAAAGCATTACTTCATTTTTGTAGTGGACGACGACGGTGTCTTAGTCGGTATTCTTCCTATTTCGAATTTGATTTTTCTTTCACCCAACCGAAGAATCTATAAAGTGATGCAGGGAGATTTTATCAGCGTCACCACCGATGTAGATCAGGAAGAAGTTGCCCGACTTTTCAAAAAATATAATCTGGTCTCGCTTCCCGTCGTTGATTTTCGTGGACGCCTCGCGGGAAAGATTATGGTTGATGACGTCGTAGATGTTTTGCAGGAAGAGCATGACGAAGATGTAGCGAAAATGATTGGTTCTGATGCCGAGGAGTTGGAAAGCCGATCCCCGTGGCAAATTGCTATTTTGCGATTGCCATGGGTGTTGTTAACATTATTCATCGAACTGATGGCGGGCGTCGTCATCAGCAAATTCGATGAAACCCTGTCAAAAATTATTTTGCTGGCATCATTTATGCCGATTATCTCTGCAATATCGGGAAATACGGGCTTGCAGTCGGCCGCTATTATTGTGCGCGGAATTGCTACGGGACATGTAGATATTCGCCAGTGGTGGATTC
>JBFMDF010000008.1:0-20784 GCA_040753935.1 Bacteroidota bacterium
TCCCGAAATTGCTGCATGGTCATGCCGGTATGTTTCTTGAATAGTTTTGCTCCGGAATCTTCGCGCAAACCTACATCGTAGCAACAAGTATAACAGGGATCATCGGAAAGAATTAACTGTTCTGCCAGTGCCACAATCTTGCAGAAATCGATATACTTGCCAAGCGGAATACCTTCGCCGCGCAAAAATTTTCGCCGCAAGGTCTCCGTGGACTCATTCACTAACTCCGCTACATCTTCTATTCGATGTAGCTCCTTTATATGCATGGCAATGAGTGAGGGGATCATTTTTATCGGCGTGTGGTTCACCAATAACAATATGGGAAAAATATACTGTGCTACGGTAACAAGGGTACGGAATTCGCCTCCAATGAATAACTCCTGAAAGATTCGAGTACGATGAAGGAGATGAATGAGCTAGGACGTGCACTCTACTTCAGCCACAAAGTATCGACTGAATCAAACGGCAGATAAATGAGGTCTTCAAAAGTAATAGTTTGTTATTGCTATTTTGAAGACCGTCTGAATCGTAATTTGTGCAAAGACCGAAAATAACCAGATCACAATACTAGAGCAAAGTGCAGTGTGAACCCTCAAGGAAAAGAACGTTATAATTCCAACGGTTAGGACAAATAGGTACCACAGTGAAAAGATATTAACACGTGCAAGAAGCAAGGTAATCATTTCGGGCATGGATGACCATGGAAGGACATCCCTTATGCTGATAAAAGAAATGAATTCAAAGCGATTAGATGCACCCAACAGCCAAAGCAAAATTCCAAGTACTGCAGAAATCACGGTTGGAAAAGATTGAACAGCGGACAAATAAATAATAACAATCAGCGCCTCTTTGAAGGCTTGTGATTTTCTCTTTTGCTGTACTAGTAGCAAGAATAGATTCAGTATTTCCGCTGCAGAAAACCATTTGCAGCATATAAAAAAACAGCAATAGTAGATGCTACAATTAGCACAGGAAGCGGAAATACTTCTTTTATATTGAGCACTGCAGGCAGTAGAATTAACAAAACTTGGAGCAGTAGCAAAAATACTGCTGCCATCGTCCACTTTCCATGAGTTTTTAACAATCTAAACGCAGCCGTTGGCTTAATTATCGTTTGACACAAAAGCGTCACAGTCCTTTTACAGGAGAGTGTGATAGCCATACATAGACGTGTCACCGCTCAGAGCAAAGTTCGAAATGTTAAACCGACGACCGAAAATGAAAATCCCTCGTGCTGCCACATCGGCATCGTTCTATCAGCATTAAACAGAATGGTGAAGTACTGACACATTTCCATTCCTGCACCGACAGTGATGTTCAAGTAAGGAGTTTTGAAAAGAATATCGTTTTTTCTTTTCAATCTTGTCCAAGGCAATACAGCTCCCCCTACATCCAGGATGAGGAATTCCCCAATTTTCCATTGACGCCGCTCCACTGCTATTTCGATCCCCTCAAAAAACAGCTCCCGATTCTCACTATCCTTTGTACTGAAGGAAGTGTAGTTTAGCAAGAGACTTGAAATGAAGCCATAATAGGGATGTGCATCCCCTTGAGCCCAGGAAGTGGTAAACCGCAGGCCACCTCCAATTTTCAATAACCAGGGCTGATCCTTAAGTCCTGGAATAACCACGGCGTGAATAACGCCCCGGTTAAGAAAACCAAACTCGCCCCGCAAACGATATGTCCAAGAGTGCGACTTTTTCTCGTCTACCGCTGTCGCATAGTTCAAGGGTTCATTTTGACTTACCAGGACGATGGAATTTTCCACCGTCAGTGGTAGATCGTTTCCCAGATGGTGGATGTATGAACGCTTCTGTGAGTCGGCTTTATCGTCTTGCCCCAATAATTGCATTGAGAGAAGAAGAATAAGCCCTGTCAGAGTCGGTATATTAGTCATATTGATACCCCTTTCGTCGGTTACTTTCGGCCTCTATACGTTACCGCTAAGGTAGACGTACCGGTCCTTAGACGTAACATCTGTATTTCAGCGGATGAAAAGAGCCACTCCCTTACCTTAGCCACAAATGGAACACTCTTATCTTTTGAGGGGGGTCCCCAATGGGTTGACAAGGAATCCCAGAGAACATCTATTGATTGATCAAGATCGGCTTGTACTTTTCCTGTCTTAGGATCAACTCCTAGAAAAATAACTGCAATCTCGCTTAACACACTGTCTTCTTTTGAGAAGTGCAACGAGACCCCAACCTGCTTGCCAAACAACGTATCGAGGTAGAAAACCGTGAATGTTGCTGCGTCCTTCTTCAGAAAGGGATTAGCAGGCTGTTCTTGAACCGTTAGCTTCGCTGCAGTAAGTTTATCTATCACTGTTCCAAAATCGCTCCCCATGGTTAATCGTTCATGGAAAAAACGAGAATGTGGCACTATCTGACTGAGAGAATGCTGTAATAGAAATAGTAAAAGGTAAATACCCCTATACATAAGAATCCTCTGTGAATTTACACATCGCATAGGACCACGGAGAAAACGATTGATGATCGTTTCCCCCGTACTTTTCTTCTCAATACTTGCAACCGTCCAGACGAGGCTTTATTGGACAATAGCATTCGCTGCGAGACATCCTAAGTATGCACCTGCAGCTACGATGGTACAGGCAAGCCAACCGCCTCCTGCAGCCGCGCATAGAGCATAGGATCCCGCTGCGAGTGCTTCGCAATCAAGCTCTCGTTGTGCTCCAACAGTACAATTCATTTCACTTTTACTCAGTGGACTACTTAACGGTTCAACAACTGCTTGCGAAATGCTCACTACCAAACCAAGTACGAGAAGTATTGATATAATATTCCTCATAACTACCTCCTATAATTGATTGAATACGGTTAATTAGTGTCGCTCACCGCGGCCTGTTTGCTTCATACAGAATCAAACAGTGCACTGCAACGGCCGAGTTGCAATGCACAGTCCTCTTCTGCACTCCACAAACCAGTGAGCAAGGTTTTATTTCTTTTTAAAAATCAGTGTTTCTCCATTCCAAATACTTGGTAATGTTTTTTTATTCATTCTCAACCTTCCAAGTGCCGGATCGCGAATAAATATCTCGCCATTGCGCACACTATCTGCAACGATATAATGATCATTGTGAACAAATAACAGCATTGGAAATTGTTTGGTTAAAAAATCCTCGAGCGTCAGTCTCCATCCTTCCGCGTTCAACCCTTTCAGTTCAGCCATTTTTTTTAATGCAAGCATTGAAGTTCCTTTTTCCGTTAAACCAACATTTGTTTCAATTTCGTCTAGCGATGTAGGAATGTTGTAGTAATCAAAGATCATTTTGAGCGCAGTTGGTCCGCAGTTATTCCGTTTTGTTTGTAGCAGAACTCCGTCTGTTCCCAAATACTCCGCTCCCATTCTCAATGCAGATATTTTTTTGAACGCATTGGGGGTTTGTAAAAACCAACCCACGGTGATTAATCCCGCAAAACAAATTGCAAGTACAAACAAGCCCAGCAACGCGTTGATCTTTTGGTTTCTCATAACGAAGCGCTCACTGAATCATCCGGCAGCGAGACAAATGTTGACAATGTTTTATTCATATAATCTTTTTGCTGCTTTCCTGCTTGATATTTGAGTAATTGTTTCTGCCGATTAACATAAAAAATGGCGGGAACCGCTACAACATGAAATTGTCTTTTCGCATTC
The DNA here is from genome assembly GCA_040753935.1 of Bacteroidota bacterium. Classification (GTDB taxonomy): domain Bacteria; phylum Bacteroidota; class Ignavibacteria; order UBA10030; family UBA8401; genus SpSt-333. Next base: position 3,658 of record JBFMDF010000008.1, read on the forward strand.
CCTGTGGTATCGAAATACGTTGGAAACGTAATGGTATATTTTTTTATAAACTCTGCGGTTGCCTCGTGTGAGTTAAGCGAAATGCCGATAAAATTTATCTTACGTTTATACTCCGCATAAAAGGAATTCATGTCTAACATTGCCGCTTTACAATGCTCACAGGAAGGAGTGAAAAAAATTATCACTGCATTTTTAAAGATTAATGTATCAAGTGCTACCTCTCTCTTATCCATGGTTGAAACAACTACAGAAGGAATTTGGCTCTTCAGCGGCAGCGAGTCAACAACCCACGTATTCAGGATATAGAGATATCCCGCAATTGGAACGGTTACCAGCAAGGTAAGGAGAAGTGATGCAGTTTTTTTGTTGAACACTATTCTATCGAAATATGATATAACAATTTTAGTTTAGGCAATAATAAAGTGGAAACCCCTTTTTGTCAATAAAATTCCATTGCCAAAAACGGTTGGCGTTAGCGGTAAGTGCTATTTGCGTTTGTGTTGATGTTTATTTTTCTTTTTCTTGTTGAGAGACCGACTGCCCGAAGGATGCTTTGCATCAGTTTTCTTGTGTGTTGCAGAAATTTGTTCTCGGTATAATATATACCGTTGAACAATCGAAAGCGCGTCGGCTATATGAAGCACTTCTTGAGGCAACAATGGATTCGCTCCACTAGCCAAAAAAGCTGGACGATACTTCTCCCGAAATTGCTGCATGGTCATGCCGGTATGTTTCTTGAATAGTTTTGCTCCGGAATCTTCGCGCAAACCTACATCGTAGCAACAAGTATAACAGGGATCATCGGAAAGAATTAACTGTTCTGCCAACGCCACAATCTTGCAGAAATCGATATACTTGCCAAGCGGAATACCTTCGCCGCGCAAAAATTTTCGCCGCAAGGTCTCCGTGGACTCATTCACTAACTCCGCTACATCTTCTATTCGATGCAGCTCCTTTATATGCATGGCAATGAGTGAGGGGATCATTTTTATCGGCGTGTGGTTCACCAATAACAATATGGGAAAAATATACTGTGCTACGGTAACAAGTGCAAGGAATGCGCATACAATGAAGAAATCTTAAAGGTTGGTATGTTACTACAAGGCAATGCAATAAAAAAAGCATCCGAAGGATGCTTTGCATAGTAGAGAAGGTTCAACAAACAACGATTGCTTCACGAATCAAGGGAACGTGGATACACTCTTACCGTAATGGCATGATGTACCCATACTTCTCCGCTTACTTCTTCAGCACGTACGAAACTCTATCTCGATTCACCAGCAGTAATGCTTTTATCAAATCCATTCGCTTGCCGGAGGTAAGTTCTTTCTTCCACCGAGAAAAATACCCTGTGCGTTTCATCTTCACTACCGAAAGATTATGGCGCTTTAATAACTGTTGCAGTGAGGCTCGTGTAAATGTGAATGGATGTCCGCGGTCAATTTCAAAGAACTCCATTAACCAACGTACAAACGCGCCCCAGCGATGATACACATTTTGCCGAAAGAACACGATGCCATTCGGCTTCAGCACGCGGGTCATTTCTTTCATCACTTGCTCGGGATTTTCACAATGATCAAGCACGTTATCCATAATGATAAAATCAAATTGTGCATCAGGGAAGGGCAACTGTTCCCCTTTACCATTATGGTAGTGAACGTGCGGATCGCGAAACTCAACAAAGGCAGGAACGGTGGAATAATAGTGCTCCAGCGGATCGAGCGCGTAACGGTGACTGCTCTTCAAAAATGTCAGGATGCCTACAGGACCGCTGCCGATTTCAAGAATATGGGTGTCGTCATTAACGCTTAAAATTCCTTGCAGAAATTGTTGAATATCCTCTGCATAATATTGGTAGATGGTGAGGTCCAATGTGTTCTGCTGATGATTCCACCAATCCTTTTCATAGTCTTGTGCTTTACTCCACCGTTCTGTATGTGTCATTGTTGTATACCTAAAACGTGCAGTGCCTTTTCTTTCTCCTTTTTTGTAAATGCAGAATATTCTAGCATCTGCTTCCCCAAATCCAGCGGATATGAAATTTTCACATCCACGATTTCTCCCTTTTTATTTTTTACCGGTTCAAGTTTCGGCATTACAAAACCAGTGTACACCGCGCGATCTAATTTTTCCACTCGGGCAAGCACTTGGTCGCGAAGTGCTGTATCAATTTTCAGTCCGTACGTATCAACAAGCGCTTTTGCGGCGTTAAAATCTCCTTCCGATTTAATCCGTTGAATTTCGGCAAGCAATTTTCCAACGCCTTCGCGCATTTTTTCGTAATTCGTTACGCGAAAATATGTCTTGCCATCTTTTTCTATCCGTTCTATACAATCGGCGTTCTTCCATAGCCAATGGGCAATCAGTTGACGGTTCTTCATATGATCTTCTTCGAGTTGATCGTGTCCTTTCGGAACGCGCTGCAACTGAACAAGACAGGCGTTGCGGATTTCTTTGTTATACATTGCCTTCACAACATCCATCGTAGTAGGAATGATACCGATGTCTACAAGTTTTGGATCCCAAATATGCCAGAGTGCGACAAGATCAGCACGTGCTTCTTCAAGCGTTGAATAATATCCTGGCAATGCCGCCTGCGGATCAACTTTCAAATTCGGGGAAACTTTTCCTGATGCGTGACCAAGTACTTCGTGCAGTGCGGTGTGCATGTTATCGGCAATGGTGCCATATTTTTCTTGCAGTTCAATTTCTTCAGCATCAAACGCAAATTCTTTCAGAATGTCTTTACCGCTTGTTTTATCGTACGCATCCACGATGTTATACAACGTTACCGATTTACTTCCGTACTGTTCACGCACATCCTGCTCGTTCGGCAGGTTGATGCCGATGGCACTCACCGGTCCTGCATCGCCGGTCTCGACAACAACATTAATGACGGCGTATTTCAGCGGCTTCACATCTTTCTTTTTGTATTGTTCTGCCCACGGCATTCGGTCTTCAAAGTACTGTGCGTTATTCCCCACCTTTTGAAACATCTCTGTCAATTCTGGATTGGCAAAGTTAATGACCGCTTCAAATTGTCCTTTGGCACCGCGGGCATCAAGGTACACTTCGATGAAGCCATGAATCATATCTACTTGCGATTGTGTTTCCTGAACCCAGCCGATATTGTACTGACGCCAATCGTGCAAATCGCCTGTTTGGTAGTACTTGATGAGTTTGGAGATATTTTCCGCCTGTAGCGCATTACTTGCGTATTCTTTTGCTTTCTCCAAATACGAAATGGCGGCTTGAAGATCGGCAGCATACAATCCCGGCTCAATGGTTCCCCCAAGATGTTTGTTACCGGTGCGGTACACTTTTTCCACAAGTTGTCCCTTTTCTTTCACTACTTTTGAATTGAGATCATTCTTCTCGTTTCCTGCTTTTGCCCAGGCATCCACTTCGGCAAAGGTTGTCCCTTCGTACAGATTGTTGGCACTTCCGGCAATCATATCCTGCCCGGGAGTTTTGTTCGTCTGAATTGGTTCAACCATCGGATCGAACAAAGTTGGTCGCAGGCGTTCCAATTTTTGGTCGAGTGTTTCTCCTTTTGCCAACGTAATTTTCGCGCCGTTGTTGACCGCTGTTTTCAGCGCGGTTGAAAATTGTTCGAATGTGCACGGCACGACGAATTTTCTTGAGGTGATGTTATCGTACATCGAATTATTCACCCAGAAAAATTTTGTATAAAGCACAATACCATCGTACACTTTCTTATCAATTCCTTTTGGATGGGTGTACATTGCTTCCAACAGTTCGCGTACTTCCAGTGCATGGCGATGACGCTGATCGATTGCAATATCGCGCGCAGCAATGGCCGATTGCGCAAGATAGTAAGTGAAAATTTTTTCTTTCAATGAAAGTTTCTCAAATCCATCAGCATACAACTGCACAATGCGGACTGGACCGAAATCTCCCATTTGTATTTTTTCAATGGTGTATTTCCGGTCGGGTATTGGCGGCTGTTTCGGAACATCGTTTTGCTGTGAAAGCAGAATGGAATTTGTCATGATGAGCATAGTTATTATAGAAAATGGTTTCATAATCACTCCTTGAATTTTTATTGCCGTTTAAAGTAGAGAGAGAATACCCCAAATGCAACACTACAATTGTCAAGTCTTCTCATTTTTGCAAGAATGATGGTGGCCGTTGTCATTCGTGAAAAGAAACCTTGCAAGTTTGCCATTTTCTGCCAAAGTTTTTTTCGGCACGAAATTACGTTATAGAGAACCCAGTCAATCAGGGAGATTGTTATGACACCACAACAGCAAGAACTTGTTCGCAAAAGTTTCGAGCAGTTGAAACCCCGCTCGTTTGAAGTAGCCGATTTGCTCTATAAAAAACTGTTTGAACTCGTTCCCAAAGTGGAAACAATGTTTCGCGGCGATATGAAAGAGCAGAAAGAAAAATTGATGCGGATGTTGCAGATCGCCATCGAAAACATCGACAATCACGACGAATTGCAGCCAATGTTGTTCAATCTTGGGCGCATTCATCATTCGTACGGAGTGGAAGGAGATCATTTTATTGCGTTTGAAGAATCGCTGCTGTTTGCACTTCGAACGGTGTTAGGAAAGAATTTTACAAAAGAAGTCGAAGAAGCATGGAAGGCGGTTTTTCTCTATTTTGCTTCCACAATGTACAATTTTCCGCATCATGAAGAACATGTTCAGGTGCCGCATTATTAGCTGTATGGCGGGTTTCCTGTTTTACGTTTCAGGCGTTATTCTACAACAGGATATTTGAAACCTGAAACATAAGCGGGAACGTACAAAGGATTGGTTTCTGTTCATAGTGTTGTGTATATTCAAAACGTGAAAAAGACTTTTACCATAGTATTTCTTCTTCTGTACCTGATGCTCAACGTCGGGATGACGATCCTTGTACATACCTGTGCCGGAGAGTCAAATGCATTACTGGTTACTTCTGAAGTGAAAGACCCCTGCAGGTGCGGCGATGAAACGAGAATGGAGGAGAAGTGCTGCACAACAGAATTAAAAACGGTAAAACTTGATGATTCTCAACAAATATCCACACCGGCATCAATTGAAAAATTAGTTGTGGTTGATCTGTTAGCCCATGAATCGGCATCTGTATCGGCAACCACAACTACCGGTATCACATTTCAAACAATTCCTTTTTCTCCCCCTCCAAATAAAGATTACCAAATCTTCAACTCTGTTTTCCTTATTTAAGAATTCGTGACTGTTGCCTATTCAACGGTGTACTGTTTTTTCTTGTAACGAAAAAACGCACTAAGCGGACTCATTCACAAATTGTATCACGGTCGACGACTGTTGCGTTCAACGACGCTGTCATCTTAATAATTCAATAATAATAATGATGAGGAAAACAATGAAGAAAACATTCATCACTTCCATTGCGGCAGTCTTTCTTTTTTCGGTGCTTGTTGCCGCAGGTAATGAAATTACTGAAGCGAAATTCAAGGTCTTTGGCAACTGCGGAATATGTCAGAAGCGAATTGAAAAATCATTGAAGATCAAAGAGGTTTCTTCAGCATCATGGGATAAGAAATCGAAAATCCTGACAGTAACGTATGATGCTTCAGCAATTACGCTTGATTCGCTTCAGCAGCGTGTTGCTTCCGTGGGACACGATACGGAGAAATTCAAAGCGCCCGATGCAGTGTACGAAAAGCTTCCGGGATGCTGCCTGTACAGAAAGTAAAAAGTTAAAGGTGTAAATGAGAAGGTGTGATAACCGAAATTTTTCACTTCTCATTTTTTACCTTTGAATTAACAAGGAGACAGTAATGAAAAAACAACTGCTAATGTTATTTTGCAGCATAACCATATCGGTGCAACTGTTCCCCCAGCAAACCGATTCGCTTCTCTTGCCGCAATTAATTACGGAAGTAAAAGAAGCAAATTATAAACTCAAAGCATCACGTTCATCCGTTCAGGCAGCGCGTGCACGGATTGATCAGGCAACCATGTGGAGTGCACCGCAGGTCTCTGCAAACTTTATGGATATTCCTTTAACCTCTGTGAATCCACTGAATAACATGGAGCGGGAATATTCCATCACTCAAATGATTCCCTTTCCCGGAAAAAATTCTGCGTTCGAAGCAATGGCAAAGGCAAATGCAGAGATGTATCAAAATATCCTCCTTTCCGATGAACGCACCATTGTTGCGGAAATAAAAAAGGAGTACGCCATGCTCTATTCTGTTCAACGGCGTTTGGATGTTAATGCGGAAAATCAAGCGTTGGCAAAACAAATGATTGCCGCCGTACACTCGAAGTATTCCGCCGGCCTTGCGTCGCAGGCAGATGTGCTTCGTCTCGAAAATGAACTATTGAAACTGCAAAACGAACAGGCAACGCTTGAACAAGATTTGCGAATAACGGAAGGAATGATCAACACTCTGCGTGCCATGCCGACTTCTACTCCACTCCCCCGAATTCCGGAAATTCGTCTTTCTTCTTTTTCTTTCGACAAAGAAGAACTAATAACGCAAGCGCTTGCACACCGCGCAGAACTTGCCGCAATGAAAAATGACGTGGCAATGAACATCGCTGAACTCGCTATGGTAAAGCTCGATTGGTACCCCGATATCATGGTCGGCGGATTGTACAGAGAGCGCGTGGGCGCAATGCCGGATGGGTGGGAAGCAATGGTCGGCATCAGCATTCCGATTGCGCCGTGGGTCAGCGGAAAGATTGGCGGCAAAGTAGAGGAAACCAAATATAAAATTCAGCGCAGCGAGGCGTTTGTTTCAGACATGGAAACGATGATCCGCTTTGAAGTTGTTGATGCGTGGAATAAAGCCAGAGCACATTGGGAACAGGTAGAGCGGTACCGCACGTCAATAATTCCCAACGCCCAGCAAACGCTCGATGCCCTTCTTGCGGCGTACCAAACAAACAAAACGGATTTCTTATCGCTGATTGACAGTTTCCGGATGCTGCAGATGCACAAAATGGATTACTACATGAAAATGGAAGAGTATTTACGCAGCCGCTACGAATTGGAGCGGGCCGTGGGCGTAGATTTTGAAACGAATTTTTAAGAAAAAGAGATGACCTGCTCCTCAGGAGCAACGGTCATATTAGGAGACCACAATGAAATACATCATCACACTTTTGTTAACTTTTCTTCTGGCTTCATGCGGAAGCAAAGAAGAAAACCATAAAAACCACACCGATTCTTCTACAACTGCAGAAGCAGCAGACATTTACACCTGCCCGATGCATCCGTCGGTGATTTCCGATCGCCCCGGTGCTTGTCCCGTTTGCGGTATGGCACTGGTGAAAAAATCTGCGCAGCACGATGTAAGTAAAGAAGAATTGAAAAATCTTGAGCAAGTGTCTCTCTCACCCACGCAACGTGTGCTCGCCAATGTGGCAACCATGCCGGTGGAAAAAATGCCGCTAACGAAAATGATTGATGTCGTCGGCATTGTGGATGTTGCTGAAACACACCAGGCAACCGTTTCGGCACGCTTCCGTGGACGCATTGAAAAATTGTACGTCAACTTTACCGGAGACTACGTTCAAAAAGGACAACCGCTGTTTGAGTTGTACAGCCCCGACCTTGTTACAGCACAACAAGAGTTCATTCTTGCACTCGACGGTAACCAGAAAAATCTTATTGAAGGAATGCGCGAACGTTTGCGGTTAAACTATGGAATGACTGACGATCAAATACGCCACATCGAAGAAACGCGCACGATGCAAACTACCGTGCAATTCTACTCTCCAATTTCCGGCACCGTTGTTTTGAAACAGGTGCAGGTCGGACAATATGTGGATGAAGGAACGGTGCTCTATCAACTTGCGAATCTTTCAAAGGTTTGGATTTATCTTGATGTATACGAAAAAGATATTCCGTTTATCAAAAAGGGACAAATTGTTCATATAAAAACCGAAGCGTACCCGAACGAAGAATTTACTGGGCGGGTAACGTTTATCGATCCTGTCATGAATCCCGAAACACGCACCGTGCGCATTCGGACTGAATTCGACAACCGCCACGGCAGACTGAAACCGAAGATGTTTGTAAAAGCACAGCTGCACATCGAAGGAAAAAATACGCTCACCGTTCCGGCTTCTGCCATCATGTTCACCGGAAAACGAACAGTGGTGTGGGTGGAAACGCAGAACAATACATTTGAACCGCGCGATGTCGTGCTCGGACAATCGGCAAATTCCAACTACGAAATCATCAGCGGATTGAACGAGGGGGAAATGGTTGCAGTTTCGGGAGGATTTTTAATTGATTCTGAAAGCGCATTACGTCAACCTTCTGCCGCAAATCTTCATGCAGGACACGGCGCTTCAACCGGCAAGTCATCTGATACAGAAGAAGATCACTCTGCCCATACTCAATCAACAGATAAGCACCCAACAACAAAAACAGTAACAATAACCGTTGATGGCGGTTACGATCCTGAAGTTATTTATGCAAAAGTAGGACAAGAAGTAACACTGAAATTTCATCGCGTGGAAAATTCCGAATGCACCAGCGAAGTAGTGTTTGAAGAACTAAACATCCGGAAAAAACTTCCGGCTTTCAAAACAACAACCATTACCCTTACGCCGAAAAAACCGGGCGAAATTCATTTTGCCTGCGGTATGGGAATGGTCCATGGGAAGTTGATTGTGGAAAGATAAGAGCCCCCTTAATTCACCAATGGGGGACTTTTAAAAGTCCCCTCTGTGCGCAAGGATTGAGCGCAAGTGAGAGGGGATTTAGGGGTGTGTGAGAATACAGAAAGTGCACACCCCGTCTCCCCAGCAATCTAACGCTGGAGAGGGGAATAAAAAGCAAAAAAATGAAAGTGAAAAATTTATGATAGAAAAAATAATAGACTACTCTGCGCGGAATAAGTTCATCGTTATTCTGCTCTATCTTATCATCATCGGTTGGGGAATTTGGGCGGTAAGCAATACTCCGCTCGATGCAATTCCCGATTTGTCGGAAAATCAGGTCATCGTCTTTACCGAATGGATGGGACGCTCGCCGCAATTAGTTGAAGATCAAATTACCTTCCCGCTCGTTACTGCTCTGCAGGGCGTACCGGAAGTGGAAGCAATCCGCGCGCAGTCAATGTTCGGCATGTCGTTTATCTACATCATTTTCAACGAACATACCGACTTATATTGGGCGCGAAGTCGCGTGCTCGAAAAACTTTCCACCGTGCAGTCTGCATTGCCACAGGGATCGAAAATGCAACTCGGACCGGACGGAACCGGCGTCGGTCACGTGTTTTGGTACACCGTGGAAGGAAAATACGATCTCGGCACGCTCCGTGCAATACAAGATTGGTACATCAAACTTAATCTGCAAGGTGTTGAAGGAGTTTCTGAAGTTGCTTCCATTGGCGGATTTGTAAAACAGTATCAGGTTGACGTTGACCCGGACAAAATGAAATCGTACGGCATCACGGTTAGCGATATCCGCAATGCAGTAATGCGTTCTAATAACGATGTGGGAGGAAAGATTCTTGAAATTTCAGATCAGGAATATTTCATTCGCGGACAAGGGTACATTCAAACAGTAAAAGATGTGGAAAACATCGTTGTCGGCACAGGAGCGAACGGCACGCCGATTTACGTGCGCAACATTGGTAGAGTGCAACTCGGCGGCGACATTCGCCGCGGTTCACTGGAGAAAGACGGACAAGGACAAGTGGTCGGCGGTATTGTGGTAATGCGATACGGAGAAAACGCTAAAGAGGTAATTGATCGTGTGAAAAAACGCATTGCAGAAATTTCTCCCGGACTGCCAGAGGGAGTTACGATCAAAACTTCATACGACAGAAGCAGCTTGATTACAGCAGCAATAGATACGTTGGACCACGCGTTAATTGAAGAGGCAATCGTCGTCAGTATTGTCGTATTTCTTTTTCTTCTTCATGTGCGAAGTGTCATCCGCGTTATTATTGAAATTCCTGTTGCCGTTCTTATCGCATTCATCGCGATGAAACTTGGTGGTATTACATCAAATATCATGTCGCTGGGGGGGATAGCAATTGCCATCGGTGTGATTGTTGATGCTTCCATTGTTATGGTGGAAAACGCATACCGTAACGTTGCAGAAGCACAAGAAAAAAAAGGAACGTTAACAACCAACGACTATATCGAAATTTCCATCATGTCGGCACAACAGGTTGGTCCCTCCATTTTCTTTGCTGTTGCAATAATGGTAGTATCATTCCTCCCGGTATTTTTATTAGAAGGGCAGGAAGGAAAATTATTCCGTCCACTTGCATTCACAAAAACATTTGTGCTTGCTGGTTCGGCAATTATTGCAATAACACTCGTTCCGATGTTGATGACAATGTTAACGCGCGGCAAGTTTCGCAGTCAGGAACGGAATCCTATCACTCGGTTTTTAAATCGGCTCTATGCGCCTGTTATTCATTGGGTTTTAAAGCATCGCAAAACAACAATTGCCGCGAACATTGCCGCCCTTCTTGTCACTATTCCAATGATGATGAATATTGGTTCAGAATTCATGCCGCCGTTGGATGAAGGAAGTTTACTCTTCATGCCGGTAACTCTCCCCTCTGCTTCTATCACCGAAGTCAACCGCATTTTGCAAGTACAGGATGCCATCATTAAATCAGTGCCTGAAGTAGAAACTGTTCTTGGTAAAGCGGGAAAAGCGGAAACATCGACTGATCCGGCACCGGTGAGCATGATTGAAAGTATCATTCTGCTGAAGCCAAAAGATAAATGGCGTCCGGGTATAACAAAAGATGATATCATCGCCGAACTGGATGCAAAACTGCAGATTCCCGGCGTGCGCAACGGATGGACACAACCGATCATCAACCGCATCAACATGCTTTCCACCGGCGTGCGAACAGATTTGGGAGTAAAAATTTTCGGAAAAAATCTCGACACGCTCGAACAACTCGCTATTCAAGCGGAACAAATTCTCCGCACCGTTCCGGGTGCTGCTGATTTGTACGCTGAACGAACACAAAGCGGACGGTTCGTTGATATTGCGATTGATCGGGAAGCTGTTGCGCGGTATGGCATTAACGTCGGCGATGTGCAAGATATTATTGAAACAGCCATCGGCGGCGAAAATATTGGAACCGTAATCGAAGGACGCCAGCGCTTCCCAATTCGCGTCAGGTTTGAAAAAGATTATCGGCAGAGCGTTGAGGATCTAAAAAATCTCCTTGTGCCAGTGAATGTCGGTAAAGCCAGAGATCAGATGTCAGAAATCAGTAGTCAGACGGTTTCAAACGGCAGTGCCAATAACAGCAACAGCATGGGTGGAATGAACGGTGGTGGTTCAATGCAACAAAAACAATCCACCATCTCAACTTCGCAATCTCAAACGACGAGTGTTGTTTCTTCGCGCAGTTACATTCCGCTCGGACAATTGGCGAAGATCGACATTGCCCCCGGTCCACCGATGATCTCCAGTGAGAATGCGCAACTTCGCTCCATTGTGTTCCTCAATGTGCGTGGACGGGACATGGGAAGTTTTGTTACAGAAGCGAAAGAGGTTTTGGCAGAAAAATTAAAACTGCCAACCGGTTACACGCTGCAATGGAGCGGACAGTGGGAAAATCAGATCCGCGCGAAAGAACGACTCACAATTTTAATGCCGGTAGTTTTTCTTCTCATTTTTGTCATGCTCTATTTTGTTACGAAGGACTTTACTGAGGCATTTGTCGTGATGCTTTCTGTGCCGTTTGCGCTTATTGGCGGCGTGTACCTCATCTATTTTCTCGGGTACAATTTTTCGGTCGCGGTTTGGATAGGATTCATCGCGCTGTACGGTGTTGCCGTTCAAACAGGCGTAGTCATGGTTGTGTATCTGCACGAGGCATTAGATAAAAAATTACACGCATTTGAAAAAGGCGAGCGCGGTCCGATCACGGTTCATGATATTTACGAGGCAACGGTGGAAGGAGCCGTTTTGCGTCTCCGCCCCAAAGTGATGACGGTAAGTACTGCGCTTATCGGTTTACTTCCGTTAATGTGGAGCACCGGTGTCGGTTCTGATGTCATGCGCCCCATTGCGGCGCCAATGATTGGCGGATTAATTACCTCTACCATCCATGTGCTTGTTGTAACGCCGATTCTTTTCAGTTGGATGAAAGAACGCGCGCTGAAGAAAGGCGAATTAAAAAAATCGAACATGGCAGGGTGGATGAAATAATATGAAGAATCATCATCAATACATTCCGGCACTCCGTTTCCACTTCCTCACCCCGCTCTACGATGCAGCGTTGAAATATATTATGCGAGAGCAGCGTTTTAAGGAAGAGTTGTGCAAAATAATTCCGACACAGGCTGAAAAGATTCTTGACGCCGGGTGCGGCACCGGAACTTTAACTGCAATGATGAAGCGGACGCATTCCTTATCCGAAGTACACGGGATCGATATCGATGATACGGTATTGACCATTGCCCGAAAAAAATTCGAGCGCAACTCACAACATATTATCCTGCATCAAGGGACAATACTCCAATTACCATTTGAGAATACTTCATTCGATGCCGTGTTCAGTTGCCTTGTTCTCCATCATCTGAACACGCAACAGAAACAGGAAGCAATAAAAGAAATCTTCCGCGTTCTAAAACCGGGGGGAATATTCGCAGTTGCCGATTTTTCGACGCCGCATACAATTCCAATGATGGCCATAACACTGGTAACACAATATCTGGAAGAGACATACGACAATTTTCACGGTCGCTTGTTGGAGTTCATTCCAAATGCTGGATTCATTCATCCCGACGTGCATGCCAATTTCTGGACGCCCATGGGAACAGTTTCAATAATAACAGCAATAAAACCAACAATATCTTAAAGGAGATAACCTCATGAAATACATACTCATCGTTGCCTGTACATTTTTCATGTTTGTACTCGCAGACCGCACATTCGCACAAGAAAAGAAAGGCAAGTCATGCGGCGACGGCTGCTGTGAAAACAAAACAATGGCAATGGCTGAAATGCAATCGCACAAGCATCAAAAGCATGATCAACACGCAAAAGACACGACCGCAAAAAAGGATAAACAAAGTACTGCGGTTGAATACACCTGCCCCATGCATCCTGAAGTAAGATCAGACAAGCCCGGCACATGCCCAAAATGCAAAATGGATTTAGTTGAAGTAAAGAAAGAAAAGAAATCACTGCTCAAACAAAAAATGGAAGCAATGGCAATTGGAAAATACAACTGCTGTATTGAAGAACCGTGCGACGAATGTTTAAAAGCGCACGGATCATGTAGTTGCAAAAAAGCGGTGAAGGACGGCAAGCCGGTCTGCGATGAATGTTACAAAGGATGGCAGAACGGAGAAGGAACTGTTTCCGGAAAGACGCTGAACGACATTAAGAAGGGACATCAACACAATCATTAATAAACCGAGCAATCTGATGGCTTGAAACCATCGGATTGCATATTTACACATTAGGGGGTCTTATGAAATACACACTTATTCTTTTTACCGTGCTTTCTTTCTCACTCACTTCATGCATGCACATGATGATGATGGGGGGTCACGGAGATCATAGTGAACATCAGGCAACAGCGGTAACAAAAGAAATCATCAATGGTGATTACTCGTTATCCATAACAATTGAACCAATGACAGTTGGAACAGAAGGAAAAATTGCCTTCTCGCTTCGTTCAAAAAACGAATTACCGGAAAGTGTGAGCGTGCACTATATGATTTCAACATCTTCTTCAATTGATAGTTCTGCTAACCATGATCACGGTGAACATTCTACACCGAATGCAGAGTTCACAACCATTCATCAAAACATTACCATGATCAAAGGAACGTCCACTGTTGTATATACTCCAACCGTTGCAGGAAATTTTGTTTTGTCTGTTCAAATTGAACATCTTCCGAATACAAATTCTTCTCTTACTATTGAAGCAAATTTTATGGTGCATGAAAAGAAAAGCAGAGGGATGATGGGCATGGGCGGCATGATGGGTATTTCATCTGAATACTGGTATCTCGGCGCAATTGCTATGGCGGGCATGATGGTGGTAATGTGGACGACTCGTGGGAGTATTTTTTGATACAAAAAATTTGTTATATTCCTTTGTGAAATTTTTCGCAACCATATTGGCACTCTATGTATTTACTGCCTCTGTGCTTCCTTGCGCGGATGCAAGTATGGTGATCTTTTCTTCGCACGGCAGTTACGCAACCGTGCAACAGGATACAAGCCGCAATGATGACTGCTCGACTTTTTGCATTTGTAATTGTTGCGGCGTTGTTTTCGAAGTTCCGGCGGCAACTAATATTCCAAACTCCCCTTTTGTCTATAAACATCGTTCTGTTCAAATAGCCTCTTTTCCTCTCTCTAACGATCTCTCGCCGATCTGGCAGCCGCCAAAGACAGCGTAATTTCTTCTTCTATTTAAATCTCTCTTTCAAATTTTAAACAACGAGGTTCACCGTGAAGTTTATTTTTTACGGAGTGCGGCTGGCGTTTTGGATTGGTTTGCCGCTTATGGCACAACAAGCGCACGTACTCTCTCTTAACGACGCCATCACAATGGCGCTTAACAACAACCCAGCAATTCTTGCCGCACAAAAAGAAATTGATGTATTGGAAGGAAGAATTTTGCAGGCGGGAAGAATTCAAAATCCCGAATTGTCGTTTACCTACAACGAAGTGCCGACAAATTTCAGTTTTGGAGTTGCAGGCGAGAAAGACATCGGGCTATCCCAAACAATAGAATTCCCCGGCAAGCGCACCGCACGCATTGACATAGCCAAACACGGGAAAGCAATTGCAGAATTATCGCTTGCACGCACAAAAGCAATTATCACTGCAGAAGTGAAAAGAGCGTACTATCAAGGATTGCTGGCAAAAGAAGTTGTCAGCAATTTGAAGTTTACAATTAATCTCCTTTCGGATTTTCTGAAAGTTGTTACTGAACGCTACCAAACAGGGGCAAGCAAATATCTGGATGTTATCCGCGCAAAAGTTGAATTAACCCGTCTTCAGAATGATTTGACGGAAGCAAAACGGGAAGAGGAAGTACGACTTGGCGAATTGAATATCTTGTTGGGAAACGTCGGAAGCCTCTCTCTCATCCTTTCCGACTCGCTTACAGTTCAACCGCTCAGCATTACGCAAGATTCAGCAGTTGAGTTCTACATGGCTCGTAGTAATTTTTTAAGAATCGCCGAAATGGAGCTACTGAGAAATCAATCACTGGTCAATCTCGCGCGAACAAGTTACCTTCCGGATTTCTCTATCGGTGTTGCGTTGCAGAATCGTCCGGGGACAATTTCTCCCACCGGCTCTTCAACGTATTTTGGGGTGAGTGTTGGTGTCAGCGTGCCGCTGTGGTATTGGCAGGGTCCAAAAGGAGAAGTGCAGGAAGCAGAGGCATCGTTGAACATCAGCACGATCCGTATTAAAGCGGTGCGACTTCGTGTGCAGCAGAATATTCTCAACGCATTCCGAAGCGCCAGTGTGGCGCAAGAACAGTTGCAGATCTTTGATACAGCGTTGCTGCGTGATACTGAAGATGAATTGCGGGCAGGCATTTCTTCGTACCAAAACAATCAGATTGATGCGCTAAACTTGTTCGATATTTACCGAACGGTGCGAGCCACCAAGATTGAATACGCCCGTGCACTCTATAACTTGTTTGCCGCACAAGCCGAACTTGAAGTTGCAGGAGAGATAACACAATGAAAACGAGAACGATATTATCTGGAGAATCTATCATGAAACTTAGTGTAGCAGTATTTATTGTCTTTTCCCTCGCTGTTACAGGTTGTGGAAAAAAAGAGAAAGAGCAGAAACAAGCCGAATATCCCGAGCGAAAACATGGCGAAGGTGAACCGCTGCTCGTGTTGACGAAGCATCAACTTGAGCATATTGAGTTTGCTGTAGAACCTGTAGAAGAAAAAACGGTTACGGTTCCGCTGGCTCTTCCCGGCAGAGTGGCGTTGAATGACAGCGCTACTGCGCACATTACCGCACGTGTCGCCGGCAGAATTGAAAACGTTCATAAGGTGATTAACGACAGAGTTACGAAAGGCGAAGTCATTGTTGAGTTGTATAGTCAGGAGTTCCTTACGATGCAATCGGAATTTGTGCAATCAGAAGAGCGATTTAAAAGAATAACCGCTGATCAAACCGATTACAGTACTGCACGCGCCATTTATGAATCGGCAAAACGAAAATTGCAAATTGTGGGACTTACGGAAAAAGAAATCAGTGACCTTGCCGATACACACATTCCGCTTTCGTTCCTTCCTGTGCGTGCGCCGTTTGACGGAACACTGATTGAAGGTGGGGTAAAACAAGGTGAGTTCGTACAGGTAGGAACTGATTTTTTCACCATTGCAAACCTTTCCAAACTTTGGGTGATTGCGGATGTATTCGAGCACGATCTTCCCCTCATTCGTGAAGGAATCCGGGGAAATGTCGTTGTCGCCTCTTACCCAAATGAAAATTTTCCTGTGAGACTTGTAACGATTTACGATATGGTTGATCCAAAATCGAGAACTATCAAAACCCGGTTTGAAGTTGACAACAAGCGCGGCAAGTTAAAGCCGGAAATGTTTGCCACTGTTCATGTCAACGCAGTTTTTGGCGGAAGAAGTTTGAAAGTTCCTTCGTCTGCAGTACTAAGCAGTAACAAGGAGAAGTATGTTTTTGTCGCGGTAAACGACACAACATTTGAGCAGCGTCCTGTGACTATTGGCTTCGAGACGCAAGCCTACACTGAAATTCTCGGCGGCTTAAAAGCAGGCGAACTTGTGGTAACAAAAGGAACATTCTATTTAAAAAGCGAACGCGCTAAAGAAACTTTTGTGGAGGAAGACTAACATGAACGAAATTAAAGCATACATCAGACCGGCGCTCGGACACAAAGTAATTGAAGCGCTGAAAAGAGCGGGTGTGTCGAATCTCTCCGTTATCCACGCGAAAGGAATCGGCGTATTTGAAGATCCGCAAACAGAAACATATGATGCCGAAATCATAGAAAAAAGCAGCGACATGCTGAAGATTGAAATCATCTGCAGGCGCGAAGATACCAACCGCTATGTTGATGTTATCCGGCAAACCGCGCACACAGGAAAATTCGGCGACGGAGCAATTTTTGTTTCTGAAGTACACCGTGCTGTAAAAATCAGAACAGGC
>JBFMDF010000009.1:0-20299 GCA_040753935.1 Bacteroidota bacterium
CGCGCCATCAATTAGTGTTTCGGATAAGAGCGCCATTGGCATATCGTTGTTTGGTTCATACGTTCTGTCAGAGCGGTTCACGTTTGTCGGCAGATACGATTACTTTGATGCAAATATCGACGACAAAGCGAAAGGAGATTCCAGAAATTATTTGATAGCCGGTATTGATTACAAACCGAACAGAAAAGTATCAATTATTCCCAATGTACAAATTGAAACGTACGAGGATATACCAACACTAAGCGGAAAGAGGTCGGTTGAAAATTCTGTTACGGCACGCGTTACCATATCGTACGTCTTTCTTTAATAGCGCTTCACACAATCTTAACATTGGGATAACACTCACGTAATCGGAAAATCCTAGATTACAAGTAAAAAGGGATGCCATGAGAAAAACATACGTTACGCTTTCATTCTTCTTTCTGTTGAACACAATGTTTGCGCAATTACAGTTAAACGGTGCTGGCGCAACATTTCCGTACGTCATCTACTCTAAATGGTTCGATGAGTATCAGAAAAAAACCGGCGTGCAATTCAACTATCAATCAATCGGCAGCGGCGGCGGTATCAAACAGGTAATCGAAGGAACGGTTGATTTTGGCGCAACCGATGGACCGATGACCGACGAGCAACTGACCGAAGCAAAAACCAAACAGGGAACAGAGGTACTTCATATTCCAACGGTCATGGGTGCCGTCGTGGCAACGTATAATGTTTCTGAAATTGGCGCTGGGTTAAACTTGTCGCCATCGGTACTTGCCGATATTTTTCTTGGCAAGATTACACAGTGGAACGACGCACGGATTGCCGCCGACAATAAAGGAAAAACTCTTCCACAAAAATCAATTGTTGTCGTCCATCGTTCCGATGGGAGCGGAACAACATACATTTTCGTTGATTATCTTTCAAAGGTAAGCGAAGAGTGGAAATCGAAAGTCGGTGTCGGCACATCGGTGAAATGGCCCGTAGGATTAGGTGGAAAAGGGAACGAAGGTGTTGCCGGACAGGTGAAACAGATTGACGGTTCTATTGGTTATGTTGAACTTGCGTACGCAATCAAAAATAATCTTCCCTACGCCTCGATAAAAAATAAAGCAGGAAATTTTATTTCGCCGTCGCTCGAATCAGTGACTGCTGCAGCTATGAGCGAAGCGAAAAAAATGCCGGATGATTTGCGTGTTTCCATCACAAACGCCGAGGGAAAAAATTCCTACCCAATCAGCGGGTTCACGTGGTTGTTGGTCTATAAAGATCAAAAGAATATTGAGAAAGCAAAGGCGTTGGTGAAATTTCTGAAATGGGCAATGAAGGAGGGTGAAGTTTTTGCTCCCGCACTGTACTACGCGCCACTTCCAAAAGAAGTAATAAAATTAAATGAAAGAAAAATTGCGTCCATACGGTATAACGGCAAGCCGATACAGTAAGAACAGTAATCGTTTGGCAAACGGAAAGTATTGTTAATCGAATGCAATCTTCCCCGCACAGTGAAACAATTGCTTCGCCGGCGTTATCGGTACACAACGTTGGCGATGCTGTCTTTAAATACCTCACCACATTTTTTGCGGCAATGGTATTGCTGCTGATTCTTGTGATGGCATACGAGATGTACGCATCATCATCACTGACGATCGAAAAATTCGGTTGGAGTTTTCTGACAAGCACAGAGTGGGATCCGGTAACGGAGCAGTACGGCGCACTGCCGTTCATCTATGGAACAGTCGTATCATCACTCATCGCACTCATTCTTGCCCTCCCCGTTGGACTTGGGATTGCTATCTTTCTCACAGAACTTGCTCCTCGTTGGCTCGAACGACCATTATCATTTATAATAGAACTTCTTGCCGGCATTCCAAGCATAGTGTACGGCTTGTGGGGATTTTTCGTGATGGTGCCGTGGATTCGTACTACCGTGGAGCCGTTTTTAAGTAAGCACATTGGTTTTATACCCTTATTTGAAGGAGCGCCCTATGGGGTTGGTATGCTTGCCGCCGGCATAATTTTATCGATTATGATTTTACCGATCATCGCTTCTATTTCGCGCGATGTTCTCTCTGCTGTACCGGCAGCACAGAAAGAAGCCGCACTGGCATTAGGTTCAACACCATGGGAAGCAACAAGAATTGCATTAAGTTATTCACGTTCAGGAATTGTCGGTGCAACAATTTTAGGGTTGGGACGAGCGCTTGGTGAAACAATGGCGGTAACAATGGTGATTGGCAACCGACCTGAAATCAAGGTATCGTTGTTTGAGCCGGGCTACACAATGGCTAGTGTTCTGGCAAATGAATTTACCGAAGCAACATCGGAAATGTACATCAGCGCGCTGATTGAAATTGCGCTGGTGCTGTTTGTTGTTGCCATACTGGTGAATGCTATCGCGCGGTTGATGGTGTGGAGTTTTACGCGCAATGCAACGGAAGGGCAGGTGTAGATGGACCGAAAGTTATTTTTCTACTACCGGAAATCAAAAAATTTCTTCATGTATGCACTCTGCGCGGCAAGTGTTGGTATTGCGCTAATTCCGTTGTTGTTAATTTTTTACCATACTGTCTCACTCGGTGCCTCAGCATTGAATTGGGATTTCTTTACCCAACTGCCGAAACCTGTCGGCGAATCCGGTGGTGGACTTGCCAATGCTATTGTAGGTACGTTGATCCTCGTGGGGTTGGGGAGCGTCATTGGCTTACCGATCGGTATTTTTGCCGGAGTGTTTCTTTCCGAATTTGGCAACAATACGTTTGCTTCTGCTGTACGGTTCATGACCGATGTGTTGAATGGCGTTCCTTCCATTGTAACGGGGGTTGTGGCGTACACTCTTGTGGTTTTACCTATGAAACATTTTTCTGCCTATGCCGGCGGCGTTGCACTCGGCATTTTAATGATTCCCATTGTTACACGCACAACGGAGGAGATGTTGAAGACGGTTCCGAATTCATACCGCGAAGCGGCGCTGGCGCTCGGTATTCCGCAATGGAAAACAACGCTTCGCATTGTAATACCCACTGCTCTGGGAGGCATTGTAACGGGAATTATGTTAGCAGTAGCGCGGGCAGCAGGGGAAACCGCACCCTTACTCTTTACTGCGTTGAATAACCGTTTCTGGCATACGACGCTTGATCAACCGATTGCCTCACTCACCGTTTTTATCTACAACTACGGCGTTTCACCGTTTGATGATTGGATTGCTCAAGCATGGGCAGGAGCACTGATACTCATCTTGTTAGTCTTAATGTTAAGCATTGCCGTACGATTTGCAACACGACAGCGGTATTAAACGAGAATTGATTATGGAAGAGGTATTGGAACAAACAATCGTGAACATCAAAACATCAACATTCGCACCGAATGATGTGACAACGACAGATAAAAGAACAAGAACAGTAAAGATACAGGCAGAGTTACTGAACTGTTACTTCGGAAAAGTTCACGCTATTAAAAATATATCGTTGACGATTCCCGAACATAGCGTTGTTGCCATTATAGGTCCTTCGGGCTGTGGTAAATCCACATTTCTTCGTTCAATAAACCGAATGCACGAACTTGTGCCGGGCAGCCGCATCACCGGTTCACTAACACTGGACGGGAAAAATATTTATGCAATGGATGCAGTAACCGTGCGTAAGCGTATCGGAATGGTATTTCAAAAACCAAATCCCTTTCCCACGATGTCCATTTTTGACAACGTTGCCGCCGGCTTGCGGATGAATGGTATGCGAGACAAAAAAAAGATTGCAGAGATTGTTGAAAAAAGTTTACAGCAAGCGGCGCTGTGGAATGAAGTGAAAGATTCGCTTTCGAAAAGCGGCGTTAGTCTTTCCGGTGGTCAGCAGCAGCGGTTGTGTATAGCCCGTTCACTTGCAGTCGATCCTGAAGTTCTGTTGATGGATGAACCTGCCAGCGCGCTAGATCCGATTTCTACCGCAAAAATTGAAGAATTAATTCATGAGTTGAAACAGCAGTACACCGTTGTTATTGTTACACACAACATGCAACAGGCGGCACGGGTGAGTGACTTTACCGCATTTTTCTATATGGGGGAACTCATCGAATACGATGAAACAAAAAAAATTTTTACCATGCCGTCA
Organism: Bacteroidota bacterium; assembly: GCA_040753935.1. Lineage (GTDB taxonomy): Bacteria > Bacteroidota > Ignavibacteria > UBA10030 > UBA8401 > SpSt-333. Next base: position 4,086 of record JBFMDF010000009.1, read on the forward strand.
AAACAACAAACAGAAGATTATATTACCGGACGTTTCGGGTAAAAGCATTCACTGCAAAACCGTGTTGAGAAGTTAACCTGTAGCAAAGACACAAAAGAAAAATTATATGGAACGACATTTTGAAAAAGAACTCGATCAGTTAAAGGAAAAACTCATCGTCATGTGCCGCTTGGTAACAACGGCACTTGAGGTTGCGTTAGACGCAGTGTTGAGAGATTCCGCAGAGCAGGCAAAGAAAGTGTTCGAAATTGAACGGACAATTAACGCCTACGAACTTGAAATTGACAACGGCGTGGTAGATATTCTTGCGTTGCAACAGCCCGTGGCAAAAGACTTGCGACTGATTCTGGCAATTCTAAAAATCAACAACGATCTTGAACGCATTGGAGATCACGCAGTGAACATTGCTGAATCGGCCATTGGGCTGGTAAAAACACCGGGTCGTGAAGCGCTGTTAAAAATTCCTGAAATGTCCAGAGAAACGGTGAATATGTTGAAGAGCGCTGTTCAAAGTTTCGTTGAACTTGACGCGGAAAAAGCGCAGAAGGTGCTTACGAATGACGATACCGTAGATAATTTAAACCGCGCGATGATGTCGGAAATCGTTCGTTTGATTAAGGAAGACCAAACCACCATTGAAGGAAACATGCAATTGGCGCGCGTTAGTCGCAATCTTGAACGTGTTGCCGATCTGACAACCAACATTGCCGAAGAGGTGATTTTTTATACTCAGGCAAAGTTTGTAAAACACCATGCAGGGGATATTGGTGCCGATGAATCACACCGGTAGGTACTTCTCCGGGGCATACCCTGCGCGCTCCAGCGCTCGTCGGGTTGCTTCGAACACTTTTGGATCAGAATTGTTAGGGAGCGATTTCACGTCGGGAAAGTTTTTTACCCGCTCCACAAGAGGTTGTGTCGATCCAGTATCTGCAAGATCTGCGCGTTCATAAAACCCGCCGTGTGCTTCTTCAAGTTCATTGTGTTGTGTTAGAATGGATTTCAGCGCAGTGAGAATGCCGGATGATGGCGGAGGAACAAGCAGTGCAACAATAGCAGAATGGTCCATTCTAATTCGCTCCACTGTTTGTTTCGTCGTGTCATCTAATTTTGATTGAAGGGCAGGAATTAAAATTTTTTCCTCTATACCAATGTGTCGTAGCAATCCCTGGCGGAATTGATGGTAGACACTGGTGTTAATCTCACCGGATGGAGTTATCACCTGCTTCAACAGCCCGTCCAGCCGGTCATGGTCATTGGCTAAATATTCCGTAATTTCATGTGTCATGCTTCATCGATTTCTATGATGGTGATTCAAAATACGTATGAACTTTTTCTACATTTACCCTTTGCGACAGCCATTGATTGATTCTTACTTTGTCCGCAGAAGATAGTCGTTTACCCCTCACCGTAAAGGTGACAATGGCAACCCGTTCTTCTTTTCCTGCCGTATTAAATACAATCGCTTCGGAGTACGAACATGATTGGATCTGAGGGTACAACGGACGCACTTCAGCGAGCAGTTGCCTTCCAAGCAAAAGGCGATGAGAAACGCTGTCCAACTGTTTTTCTTTTTCCGTAAGCGCAGTGCGGAGTTTGTTTATTTCTGATTTCAAGTTGTCTGTCTCTGTTGTTCGGTCAAGGATATCGGAGATTGAAAATCCCTGAGTGATGTTGAGCGTTGCGTCTTCCAGTGAAAATTCGTTCATCTTGTCCCGAATGGATTGCTTATGTTCGTCTGTCAACGAATTACCACCGTAGACAAGAGTAATACTGCGCTTGTCCGGAACAATTTGACTCTTCAGTAAATAATTTCCTTCTACAATATTCACGTTTTCAACAAAACGTTCGGCGTTTTGCTGGAATTTTTCTTTCTGCACCAGCAGATATCCGAAATAAATGCTTGGAACAAGTGTAATGGTAATGACAACGCTGATCCACCGGTTTACTTTCCTCTTTTGCGATTCGTCAACAATCGTTCTGATCGGAAAATCGAGCACCTGAGAAATCAACACGGAAGAGATTGCGATGAAAACTGTATTGATGGTGAAAAGGTAGAACGCGCCAAAAAAGAAGTTGAATTGTCCCGTACCCAGTCCATATCCCGCGGTACATAGAGGCGGCATCAACGCTGTGGCAATTGCTACGCCGGGGATAACATTCCCTTTTAACTTACTGCTGATGGCAATAATGCCGGCGAGTCCGCCAAACAGGGCAATCAACACATCGTAAATTGTCGGACTGGTGCGCGCAAGAAGTTCCGAGTGTGCTGCAGAAACAGGAGAAAGAGCAAAATACAAGGTTGACGCACCAAGACTTGCAACAACTGCGAAAACAAAATTTTTTACCGATTTTTGAAACAGTGGAAAGTTGTATGTGGCGATGCTGTATCCCATACCGTTAATCGGACCCATGAGCGGTGAAATGAGCATTGCACCGATGATGACGGCCGTGGAATTCATATTCAGTCCGACTGAGGCAATGAAGATGGCGAAAACAAGAATCCAGAGATTGGTTCCTTTGAAGATAACGCCTTCTTCAATTGTTTTGTGAATCTTGTCGTACCGCTCCAGTTCACTATCGAGTTTCAATCGGTGTAGTATTGCATTAACCATGTCCTTCCTCCTTTACTGCATTCTGCGACACGACTACTTGTGTACCTCTTCAAATTCACCTGCATCTTTGTTTTTACGCACGTTGTCCCAGGTAAAATATCTGCCGTTCATTGAAACATACACACCGGCAGGAAGTGTCTGTACAAAGGCGAGAGCACTGCCGAGATTAAACAATCCATCTGAACTGCCGAATTTGTACGGCACCATTGCTCCCGTAAGGACAATGGTTTTCTTCCGAATACGCTCGCCAAGATACCGAGCCGTATCACACATCGTATCAGTGCCATGGGTGATGATGATGCGATCTTCAGCGGCGGACTGACATTGCTGTGCGATGAACGCACGGTCGTTGTCGGTCATTTCTAAACTGTCAATCATCATGAGGGTGGTGATCACAACATCGATTCGCGAACGTCCGAGAGAAAGCATTTCCGGCAAATGGGTTTCTTTGAAGAACAGTTTGCCGGTCAGTTCGTTGTATTCTTTATCGAAGGTGCCGCCGGTAACGAATATTCTAATAGGCATAAGAACGCTTTGTTATATTCACCGCAATGCGCCAAGGCGCGAAGAATGATGGAGAGAATGTAATCTGAGTTTGAAGAAATTGCAAGAAGAGAAGGAGGACAAGATGCACTCTTGCCCTCCCATTGAGTTTAATAACTTACCGCTCCCTGTCGTTCTTTTGCTTTGGCATCCCATACCGGCAGAACTTTTTTCTTCCACGCTTCTTTCTCAGCGGTAATTTTTGCCATGTTTAATCCGATGTACGCCTGTGCTTTAGCCTTGGTGGAAAGATCAGGCATTGGCACGACGGGAGACGCTTTGTGTTTAATCAGCACCTGGGCGATGAATCGTCGTGCTTCTTCCGCTCGTTGAATAGACGTACTCAGTACGCGCACTGCTTCAAGCGGAGAATGAAAACCAACACCGTTTGCCGCGCTTACCCAATCCCACCGCCACTGGGCAGAGCGAATAAGTTTTAGCGCCGGTACAAGTTCAGATGAATCAGCGCCTGCAGCGTACGCGGCTGCCGCTTCAATGTGTGCGGCAACGAGGGCTTTTTCGGCGAGGAGCTTCACCTCCATTACTTTGTCCTGCCGGTCGTTGACATTTTTGATGAGCGTTTGTTCGTTCTCGCGATGACATACTTGACACGAGCCGGCGATGTTTTCCAACGGCGATGCGATTTTGTGATTCGTGAATTTTACTCCTCCTTCATTTTTGTACGGCATGTGGCAGTCGGCGCATGACACCCCGCGTTCAGCATGAATTCCGGTGCGGTATAATTCGTAATCCGGATGTTGTGCTTTTAATATCGGAGTTTTACTTAACGCATGAACGAAATCGATATGTCCGACTTGTTCGTAGTATTCTTCCATCGAATCAGCGGAAAATCCTTTGTCCCACGGGAAGGTAAGATATTTTTCATTTTTCCCTTTGAAGTAGTATTCTACATGACACTGAGCGCAGACTAACGAACGCATTTCTTGCCGTGTTGCTTTATTGATATCTTTTCCTTGTCGCGCCCAGGCTTCGGCAAGTGCGGGTCGGGTAATGCGCAAGTTCATCGTTTTCGGGTCGTGGCAATCCTGACAACCGATGTTGTTTACTACTTCATGACCGAGAGAATCCCACGGTGCTTTGTAGAAGTTCGCCGGTCCCATTTTACTCATGAGTCGAGGTACATCGGTACTTTTACACGTCCAGCAGGTTGCCGGTTGCGGCACGCCGGTACGAAGAATATTACGAATGTCGTTAATTGCATAATAATGTCCACGTGCCTGATTGTATTCTCGAGAAAAGGCATAGCCTGCCCACAGTACCACATTCAGCGGATCTTCTGCAAGAAGGTCGCGTTTCTTGCTTCCTGCGTATTTGCTGGCAAACGAGGTATCGGTGGTGGAGCGGTATGTTTCAAATTCGCGTGGAAAATTTTCGCCCCACACCTCGTTGCGTGGTTCCCATTCGGCAATGGGTTTTACCATTTGGTATTGAATGTACGCTTCATTGCGCCGTTCCATAATAGAAGCGCCGAGCCAGCCGAGAAAAAAAACGATGATTGCCGTTCCTCCGAACAGCACCCATCCGAGCCATGGATGTCGTTGAATAAGTTCTGTAACGTTCATACGTAAATCCTTTCCATGTTCAAATTGTGATTAGTCATTAGTGCGTTAAATCATTGGTTCAATGAAGAAATTTCTTCATCCACGCCGGTGTTACATCTGAGGGAATAGGTACCCGCGCATATGGTACCGAAGACAAACTGTTGACACGTCCGTGTGGCGTTTCGCGGTGACATTCCCAGCAGAGTTTTCCTTCGCCGTGATTGCGCAGATCGAACGAGACCAACTTCTCTTTCACATTCTGCGTGAGCGATGAATGACATCGAATGCAATTTTGCTGAACCGCTGCCGCTCCCATTTCTTTGATGTGAATAACCTGCGGTTCAAGCCGAAAGGTAAAGATGAACGAATGCCGCGTGCCATCCATTGCCTTAAATAAAAATTTATTGAGAAGATTGTTTTGCGGAACATGGCAATCATTGCAGACTGCTACACGGGCATGACTACTTCGCTCCCACGTTGCATACTGCGGCGCCATCACATGGCAGTTCATGCATGCTTTCGGATCATCGGATAGATACGACATTGCATTACCGACGTACAATGCTAACGCCCCCAGACCGATCAGCATACCTGTAAGAATAAGGACAGGAACTTTCCACTGTGGCGGTGGAGAGATGTGGTTGATGAATGAATCAATTGCATCAAACAGGTTTTTCATAGAACTATGTGATGAAGAAAAAGTGACTGTGCTAATGTAGCAACTTTCAGCGAGAAATCAATAATGTTGAACACATTACTCAACCGCATATTGGGTATCAACGTTAATCATTCGGACCATACTTTGGAACAGAACCGCGTGCATGGTTATAGAGAGGTGAGTCGAGGCGCTGAAAGCGGTACAAATATTCTTCTTTTGCGATACTGTTTTTCCAATGTCCGGTCAACATTCCCAAGCCGGTGATTGCCATAAACACACCTACAATCAGTGTTCCCATCACCCAGTTAGGAATCGCCGGCGAATTCTTTTTTGTACGGAGAACGAGTGTTTCTTTTACAGGACATTCTTCCACACAGCGCAAGCAACTGGTGCATTCATCGCTCCACACCTGACCTACAGTATGCACTTTAATGTTGGAAGGACAAACTTTTGTGCACAGCTCACAGTCGATGCACGTTTCTGTTGTGCGGGTAATTCGGAACGGGGACAAGAGTCCGGCTAGACCCAGGAGCGCACCATACGGACAAAGATAACGGCACCAAAAATTTTTAATGACGACCGACAACAGCATGAGAATGATAATTGTCCACAATGAAAATTGGGAAATCTCTGCGAAAAAAAGATACATCTTCACATCGGCAACTTTATTGTAGGGACTGTTGATGAAGATTGTCAATTCTTCAACAGACATCATTGCAATTGAATACACGAAGAACGCCAGAAGCAGGTACTTCAATGAACGGAGGGGATAATCAAGCCACTTCCACACACGAATATTTCGTTTGAATAATGTCTGACCAAGCATCCAGAGCGATTCACTCAACGTGCCGATGGGACACATCCAACTGCAGAACGCTTTCTTCATGATGATGCTGACGGTAACAATGGCAATAAGAATAATCGTACCGGCAGGATGGATAGTGTTGAGTGTTCCACTGTAGATCCAATGCAACAGTCCCATCAGCGCACTAATAGGGAGAAACCCCTCAACGCCGGGAGGGCGCTCGAAGAACGGCTCAACACCAGGAGACATTCCCCACCGCATAAAAAGGTAAAATTCAATGCCGATCCACACACACAACAGAGCGAATGCCAGTTGAACAGCGGAACGGAAAAATTGTGTGTCATTCTTTACCTGCTGATACATTCTCCGATGCCACGGCAGAGAACCATCCGGTCGAAACTTTCGCCTGCGCATTTCGACAGGAATTTTTTTGATGTTTTTTATTGCATCAACCTCAACTGTGGTTGAGCGTTGTTGCGATATCGTCATATGTTGTATCATGTGTTCTGAAGTCATAACAAGAGCGTTTTGTCTTTTTTGGTTTCAAAAAAATTTATCTTTCACTGCACAGAGAATAGGTAGCGATGAATTGTAGATGAAAGCAAGATTCAACGCAGACTATTCTCTGTACTGAAACGCTATGCAGCGATATAACCACTTTTCTTGATTTCTTTTGCCATGTCAAGAATATTTTTTTTCATCAACGCGCCAAAGAAAGAATCTTTTGCCTGTTTCCAATCGTTATGGAGAGGACATGGCTCGGTGGGACTGCATTCAGAGTAACCCAGCACACACGAATCCACAATTTCTCGTCCGTCGACGGCTTCAATAATATCCATCAGCACAATTTCGTTTGCCGGTTTTGCCAGCCAGAATCCGCCGGAAACTCCTTTCATAGAATGGAGAAGTCCCTTGTGAGACAACTTCTGAAAAATTTTCCCCAGAAAGTGAAATGGGATATTCAGATGTCCGGAAATTTCTTTAATGGTTGTCATCTCTCCTTGTTTTTTCTGCGCCAGGTAGATGACCGATTGAAGCGCATATTCGCATTGACGGCTAAAAAAAACTGACATAAGAACCTCTCCTTCTGTTCGTGAATAGAGCAGGTCGGTGAGCGACTCGCAGAGCAGTGCTACAGACCTGCCGGATGATTACATATAGGTTTGCAATGCTTTCATATAATTCGCTCGCTCAAACGACGACGGATCGGCAACAGATTGATGACTCATGCTGCCGCGCATTTCGCTGAGGGTTGAGTACTCGTGTTCGACCATCCACTGCTGGACTCCGGTGAGCACTTCACGGATTTTTCGGGGACCATACCGCAGCAACGCCGAACACATCATGGTAACGTTCGCACCTGCCATAATTAGTTTCAAGACATCTTCGGAAGTGTGAACTCCGGTGGTTGCCGCAAGATCAGCCTTTACTTTTTTATGGAGAATTGCAATCCATCGTAACGGCAAACGCAAAGAGTCCGACGTGCTGAGAACAACTCCCGGTTCAACATTCAACATATCAAGATTGATATCGGGCTGGTAGAATCTGTTGAACAGCACCAAGCCGTTGACACCGATGTTATCCAATCGCTTTGCTATATTCGGAATGGAGGTGAAAAAAGGAGATAACTTTACCGCAATCGGAATCTTTACCTGATTTCGCACATCTTTGACGATATCGAGATACGTCTGTTCAATATCGTCGCTGGAAAGGTTCGGATCGGTGGGAATGTAGTACACATTTAATTCAAGTGCATCGGCGCCGGCTTGTTCAATTTGCTTTGCGTACTCAATCCATCCGCCTTCCGTTACGCCGTTAATACTGCCGATAATCGGAATGTTGACCGATTGCTTAAGTTTTCGGATGTGTTCCAAATATTCATCCGGACCGGTGTGATATTCGTGCGGTTCGGGAAAATATGAAGTCGCTTCGGCGTAACTTTCAGCGTGGTACGTCAAGTAGTGGTACAATTCTTTCGTTTCGTGACGAATCTGTTCTTCGAAAATCGAATAGAGCACCACAGCCGATGCGCCGTAATCTTCCATCAGTTTCACATTGCCGACTGTGCGCGACATCGGTGAAGCGGAAGGAACGATTGGGTTTTTTAATTTCATACCCAAGTATGTCGTCGTTAGGTCCATTCTTGTCTCCTAGTACTTAAGCATGGATCGGCTGTTGTGTCGATCCACAGATTGTCTGTTTAATGTCCGTTAGTAATAGTATGTTGAACCGGTGGTGCATAGTTCAACGCAGCAAGGTGTTCGTAGAACCGCCATTTTTTTGCAATATCTTCCTGCGCTTCGCGCAGAAGTTTTTTCGCTTTCTCCGGCGCCATTTTTGTTAACATCTTGTACCGGATTTCGTTATACGCATATTCCTCGAACTTAATTTTTGGCGGTTTGGAATCAAGTTGAAACGGATTTTTTCCTTCCGCCGCCAGTTGAGGATTGTATCGGTACAACGGCCAGTACCCTGACTCAACAGCTTTTTTCTGTGCATCCATACCATAACGGATGTTGATGCCGTGAGCAATACAATGGCTGTACGCAATGATGAGCGATGGTCCGTTGTACGCTTCCGCTTCAAGAAAAGCTTTCACCGTATGCAAGTCGTTGGCTCCCATTGCTACTTGTGCGACGTATACATTGCCGTAACTCATGGCAATAAGACCAAGATCTTTTTTACCGACCGGCTTTCCGCTCGCGGCAAATTTTGCCACTGCGCCGCGCGGTGTTGCTTTCGACATTTGTCCGCCAGTGTTGGAATACACTTCTGTATCAAGCACAAGAATGTTGACATTTGCACCCGAGGCGAGAACATGATCTAATCCGCCGAATCCGATGTCGTATGCCCAACCATCGCCTCCCATAATCCACACGCTCTTTTGTACAAGGTAATCTGCAACTTCCAACAATCGTCGGGCATCGGCATTGTTTGGGTGTTTTTGTAACGCCTCTTTCAATCGTGTTACACGTTCACGCTGATAGAAAATTTCTTCTTCGTTTGTTTGGGGCGAAGAAAGAAGCTCATTCACCAATTCTTCACCGATTTGTGGAATCAACCGAAGCAGTAATTCACGCGCTTGTTCGTGTTGTTTGTCGATGGAAAGACGGAAGCCCAGGCCAAATTCAGCATTGTCTTCAAACAATGAATTCGACCATGCCGGACCACGTCCTTCGTTGTTCTTTGTCCATGGTGTTGTCGGTAAATTGCCGCCGTAAATAGAAGAGCATCCCGTTGCATTGGCAATAACCGCCCGATCGCCGAATAACTGACTGACCAGCTTTACGTACGGCGTTTCACCGCAACCGGTGCACGCGCCGGAAAATTCAAACAACGGTTGCAAGAACTGTGAACCTTTAATTGTATTGACAGCGACTGTTTTGCGGTCCACGTCCGGAAGCGTGAGGAAGAAATCCCAATTTTTCGCTTCTTGCTCTCGTAACGGCGGCTGCGGCATCATGTTGAGCGCCTTGTATTTCGTCTCTTTCTTGTTCTTTGCCGGACAGACTTCTACGCAAAGACCGCACCCAGTGCAATCTTCCGGCGCCACCTGAATGGTGTACGCCTGACCTTTGTATTCGTTTCCTTTGTACTGCATGTGCTTGAATGTCGGAGGAGCATCGGCAAGAAGCGCATTGTCATACACTTTAATACGAATTGATGCGTGAGGACATACCAGCGCGCACTTGCCGCATTGAATACACCATTCAGCATCCCACACAGGAATTTCGAGCGCAATATTACGCTTTTCCCACTTTGTCGTTCCCACAGGATAAGTGCCATCGGCAGGCATGGCGCTCACAGGAATCAGGTCTCCCTCGCCCGCAATAATTTTTCCGGTGACTTCTTTGATGAATGCCGGCGCATGGTTTGGAACGGGAGGACGAAGATCAACCGTACTGGTAACTTTTTCGGGATAATCAACCTTGTGCAGATTATCAATGGTTGCATCAACAGCGGCGTAATTCATCTTTACAATATCTTCGCCTTTTCTACCGTATGTTTTCTTAATGGATTTTTTGATTGCCTCAATTGCCTGATCTTTCGGCAACACACCGGAGATGGCGAAGAAACAGGTTTGCATGACTGTATTGACACGACCGCCCATGCCTGTTTTCTGTGCAACGGCTGTTCCATCAATCACGTAGAGATTCAACTTCTTTTTGATAATTGTCTCCTGCACACTGCGGGGAAGGTTATCCCATACGCGGTCAGGCCCAAATGGTGAATTGATGAGGAATGTTCCACCATCAATAAGTGAGGAAAGCATGTCCATCTTTTCTAAGAACTGCCATTGATGGCATGCCACGAAGTTGGCTTTTGTGATTAAGTACGACGAACGAATGGGACGAGGACCAAAACGCAGATGCGAGACTGTTGTGGTGCCGGATTTTTTCGAATCATACACGAAATATCCTTGACCGTAGTATGGTGTTTCTTCACCGATAATCTTGATCGAGTTTTTGTTCGCTCCCACCGTTCCATCGGCGCCAAGTCCGTAGAACAATCCGCGGAAGACATCCTCTTTTTCTGTAGAGAATGAATAATCAACATCCAGCGAAGTATGCGACACGTCGTCGATGATGCCAACGGTAAAATGATTTTTCGGTTTTTCTTTTTTTAATTCGTCGAACACCGCTTTTGCCATTGCGGGGGTGAATTCTTTTGAAGCAAGTCCGTATCGCCCTCCAATAATGCGTGGCAACGATGCGAACTTCGTGTTGCCGTCGGCAAAGTATTCATTGATTGCGGCAACGACATCAAGGTACAGAGGTTCGCCGGAGGTTCCCGGTTCTTTTGTTCTGTCGAGCACCGCGATGGCTTTTGTAGAAGCGGGAAGGGCGTTGATGAGATGTTGTCGGGAGAACGGACGATAAAGGTGAACTTTGATGACGCCAATTTTTTCTCCCTTCTCCATCAGCGCTTCAACCGTTTCATGCACGGCTTCTGATCCTGAACCCATCAGCACAACAATGCGTTCAGCATCCGGCGCGCCGAAGTAATCGAATAATTTGTATTGACGTCCCACTATCGTTGCAAAGGTGTCCATCCATTTCTGCACTACCTCGGGCATCTTTTCGTAAAAGGGATTCACAGTCTCGCGCCCTTGAAAGTACACATCAGGATTTTGCGCAGTTCCACGAATGACAGGATTATCCGGTGTCAATGCGCGTCGTCTGTGTGCGGCAACCAATTCGTCATCTATCATGGCGCGGATATCGTCATCGCTAAGTTGTTCAATCTTCATTACTTCGTGTGAAGTGCGGAAGCCATCGAAAAAGTGAAGAATCGGTACACGTCCTTCGAGTGTTGCTGCTTGGGCGATGAGCGCAAAGTCCATCACTTCCTGCACATTATGCGAGCAAAGCATTCCCCATCCAGTCGATCGTGTTGCCATCACATCACTATGGTCGCCGAAAATGGACAACGCCTGCGCGGCAATGGCGCGGGCAGAGACGTGAAATACCGTTGAAGTTAATTCACCGGCAATTTTGAACATGTTGGGAATCATCAGCAACAATCCCTGTGAAGCAGTAAACGTGGTGGTGAGCGATCCGGTTTGCAGTGCGCCGTGAACAGCGCCGGCAGCTCCTCCTTCGCTCTGCATCTCCGTGACAATGGGAACTGTTCCCCAGATATTTTTTCTTCCTTCAGCAGACCATTGATCGCACCATTCCCCCATGTTGGAAGAAGGAGTGATGGGATAGATGGCGATGACTTCATTTGTTTTGTGGGCAACATACGCGGCGGCTTCGTTACCGTCTATTGTTACTTGCTTTCTGGCTGATCTATTTTCGTTGATTGACATTTTCATACCTTGATTTTCGTAGTTAAGGGGTTACAACGACTGTAATGGTTGCAAATACATTGCCAGACTTAGACTTACAGCAGAGTCGGAAAAACAGACTAAAATGCAAGTTTTAGCAAAAGTCACTTTTCAAATGTGCAAATAGACAGATTTTGGAGTCTTATTTGTAGGAAAAGAAATAGGGGTATTTTAGTCGGAGTTGAGAGATGAAAGAAGTCAGCCACAGATTCACAGAGTTGTGAATTCCAATGTTTTTCGTGCTTTCAGAGTTAAACGATTTCTCCTTTCAAAATTTTTCGGGCAATGAATTTTGTATGTTCTGAAAAATCTTTGTCGAGCATCCATTGTACCATGCCGGAATTATCGGCAACACGTTTTCCTTTATTGGAGCCGAAGTTGAAGATAATTTCTCCGCTTTTATCACGTGCAAATTTTCCGTCGTAGTCGAGAGTAGAAAATTTTGATGCGGTAAATTCCTGGAGCGCTTCTGTGGTGGGAATAAGATCGGAATATTTTTTCAATTGTCCGTCAAGCACTTTCATAGCGGCTTCAACATCGGCTTCGGCGGAGTGGGCATTGTCAAGAATTTCATTCGCGTAAAACTTCAATGCGGCTTCGAGATTGCGCGGTTCTTTCTTGTGAAAGATCGACATTGCGTCAATAATTTTTGCATGTTCCAAAGGATTGTACAATAAACCGGAACGAAGGAATTCTTCGACCAACAACGGAACATCAAACCGTGCAATGTTAAATCCTGCTACATCGCATCCGTTAAAGAAATCAGCAATCTCATTCGCTTTCAGTCTGAACGGCGGCTTGTGTTTCACCATCTCATTCGTAATGCCGTGTATTTGAGAAGCCTCGTACGGAATCTTCATTTCAGGATTGAACAACTGTACGTATGTTATACGCGATGTATGCGAAGCAACCTTCGGATCGGGAAGGATTTTTATCGCACACAGTTCGACTATTTTGTCTTTCACAGGATTTGATCCGGTTGTTTCGAGGTCGAAAAAAACAAGAGGACGTTGAAGAAGGAGAGTGTCAAGCATAGTTAAAATATATTACCGTTGTGACGAAACATTTATCTTTTTGTTTGCTAGTTATGTTTTTCTTTTATGGCGGCGACATCAATGCCAGCGGCGTGCAATTTGTCTTCCGCTTCTTGCTCAACTAACATCCGAAGCTGATCGAGAGTAGCATCAAAGTGCGTAAAGGGTCTGCGAGAGTAAATTAATTCATACTCAATTGGTTCCCACGTGGAAATGTTGGCTTCGTTGTGTTGAATCTGCACCTCCAGTTTATCCAGCGCATAAGCAACTTTTGCTTCGTATGTTTCGCGTGATTCGAATTCATACCAGAGAGAATAAATTTCTCTGCCCACGTCATTATTCAACATGCTGCGGATTTTTTCAATTGCCGCTTTCTCTTTTTCTTCTTTTACCTTTTTGAGCGCGCTATTGTTAACCATGTGAGGCATCGGCACATCGCCGGCTTCTGCTTCTACCAGATCGTGAATGAGAATCATCTTCAATGTTTTTCCGATATCGATTTTTTTATTGAAGTACGGTTCAAGAAGAATCGCCATCAACGCCATACGCCATGTATGTTCGGCAACGCTTTCCTGTCGCCCGGACGATGTGTAACTGTGCCGCAGTTCGTATTTCAATTTTTCGGCGAAGTGAAGAAACGAAAGAATGTGAGAGAGAGTGTTTTTCATGTTACTCATAGATGAGAGGTGTCAGCAATAATCGTTCAACAAATGCGTATCCGATTTTGATTCCAAAAATCATCATCAAACCGTCGGGAACAATCGGCGTGTCGGTGTATTGAGAAAGAATGTACACGGCGACGCACATGCCTGCAACGAATGCCAAGAGCGGCGGCAGAGGGACAATTGCAGAAGGAAGGACCAAGGCGCTTCCGAGAAGAATGCACGTCAGCACGCTCGCGTTGTACGTTCGCCATTTGAGAATGCCATAGTACAAACCGAATTTGATGGCAATCGGCAGCAGCGTTGAAAGCAAATAGAAGATAACCGGATCGCGTGTATTCACAACAGAAGGTACAGAGCCTTGAGGTTAATTACAAATCCACTTGTTGTACTGCTCGGCAACATAATAGGCAGTGACCGGATATTACCAACAAGAAACTTTTGAGTAGCAACAATTACGATAGAGATGTTGGCCGCGCGATACGATGCATGAGGGTTGTTTCAAAAAACGTTCGACCGCATCACGCTACTTCATGATGCGAACAGGGCTTCTTTTTCTCTTAACTTGCTCCTTTTTACTATGGTTAGGCGCGTTTAGCACACTATACCTGACGCAGTGTGATAGTATAATACTCATGACCGAGTACTACCGGACTATATCGCATGTAAATTGGCACTACCAACTTGATTACAATCTCAGCGCCTTGAAGAGAATATGTGGCAACAATATTACTAAGCCCTTGACTCGAAGAGAGAAACATTTTGTCGGGCGACCAACTCAGCACATTTAGAGTGAGAAATTGATCTTTGATATTAAATTTACCAGAGCAACTCCCCTGCAGACCTCTCGGAAAATATGCTGCATAAGATGAATCAATCACCCCCGCGACTTCATAAGTAGAATCGTGGAAAGATATTTGAATTTCACCTATCAATGAAATAATACCTGAGTTAATGATAAACGTTTTCCACCCAAAAGGGTCATTCTTTTGTCCGTCGTAATCAAACTTTATAGATTGCACTTTATATGATTTGTTTTTGAGAGAGTAATTGTCGCCTTGAATAGGATTTGAATCATTGTTACAGGCAGACAAACTGAGAAGCGTTAAAAACGTTAAAGCGGGAACTATAATTTTCATGGCTGTCTCTTTCTGTACGTTACTCAACGCGCGCAACGAACTCGAACCAACTTGCGTGCAAACGTTCCAGAGCATAGAAAATGTTTTTTAATTCGCCGTTAGACGGCTTCATTGCGCTCCAACCGATGTCCGCGCGGCTAGAGGAAGACGACACCAACCTATGTGCCACGCAGAATTTTCTCCATCTTGCGCCCCTTCGCTAGTTCATCCACCAACTTGTCCAAATACCGCACCTGTTGAGTCAGCGGATTCTCAATCGCTTCAACCCGATAGCCACAAATCACTCCGGTGATCAAACGGGCATTGGGGTTTAACGTCGCCTGTGCAAAGAAGATCTCAAACGTTGAGTTCTCTTTGATGTGCCTGAGAATGTCTTTGCCGCTGTAACCCGTCAGCCAGGCAATCACTTGATGCAACTCGGAGATGGTTCGTCCCTTCTTCTTGATCTTTGCAACATAGTGCGGGTATACCGAGCTGAAAGTCATGTTGCGAATGCGCTCATCATGGTTACCTGCTCTGTTCATGATTCCTGCGTTCCTTGATTGATCCCGTCTAACTACTGATTATCTGGTTTTCACCCAACACATCTCCACCTTCGTCTGTCAGCATAAAACCTGTCTGCCGACAGGCAGGCGCCTTTGTGGATTAGTTGTCAGGATGTTTGTTTTTCACGCGGTTCAGTGGGCTTTGAAATTTTCTCAGGAAGTTAGAGGGTTTCCACCTAAAACGCAACCATCATTATCGTCCTGTAACTGTCTCCAAGAGTCCTTCGGAACGTGCACCGAGCCGTTTTGTTTTTTCTTTTCTTGCCTTCCTATGCACTGTGAAGTATATTAGCGTGCATTTGCTACCACAACGCCAATTATTTTTATGATCAAAATTTTTACGGGGATTATCTTCCTCATTTCACTGACACTTGCCGGAAATAATCCGCGAACACTTCACGCTATTCGCACACAGCAGGCACCGGTGATTGACGGTTACGGCAATGACGAAGGATGGAAGAACGCCAACGTTGCAACCGATTTTTTCCAGCGCGACCCGAATGAAGGGGAACCGGCTCGTCAGAAAACCGAAGTGAGGTTGCTGTATGATGATGACCATCTCTACATTTATGCAATGATGTTCGATTCCTCTCCCGACAGCATTGTAGCGCGTCTTGCGCGCCGTGATGAAGAGGTGGAATCGGATTACTTTGCTGTCGGCATTGATAGTTACAACGATCATCAAACGTCGTTTATTTTTGTTGCGCTTCCGTCTGGTTCCCGAACAGATATTCTTAATTACAACGATGGGCGCGATGAAGATTTTTCCTGGGATCCTGTCTGGGAACTGCAGACGCGTATTCTTCCGGACGGATGGAGTG
>JBFMDF010000010.1:0-19583 GCA_040753935.1 Bacteroidota bacterium
CAATGCAAAGAGCGTGTCGTCGCCGCCGCGTCCGACATTGTCGCCCGGATGAAATTTTGTCCCACGCTGACGAACAATGATTTCGCCCGCATTAACCAATTCCCCTCCGAAACGTTTCACACCGAGACGTTGTGCATTACTATCTCGACCGTTTTTGGTACTGCCCGCACCTTTCTTATGTGCCATAGCTTACTTCTCCTTCAAAAATGCGGCAACACGGCGGTAGGCCGTACTGCTCATTCAACTGTTAATTAATTGACGTAATTTCAATGTGTGTATACTGCTGGCGATGCCCCCGCTTCACACGGTATCCTTTACGGCGTTTCTTTTTGAACACGATCACTTTTTCATCCTTCACGTGTCCAAGTACTTTCGCTTCAACGGTGGAACCCTTAACAACGGGATTTCCAATCTTTACTCCGCTATCGCCTGCCAGTAACAAGACTTTGTCGAACTTTACTGTGCTGTCCACAGCACTATCCAGTTTCGGAACATATAATTTTTCCGACGGATTCACTTTGTATTGTTGTCCTGCAATTTCTACCACTGCGTACATGAGATACGTTTCCTTCCTCTGTGCTAGTTCTTCAATAATTGGGATATAAAAATACGAAAAAGTGCGTTCGATGTCAACGAAACAGCACTGAAAATCTCAACGGTCGTTATACACAAATCCGGGACGCATTGGCAGGCTACAACGCCCTGATGACCCGTTCCAGTCGATTGCGAACTTCTTGTGCGATTGGTAGGATAGCAGGATTGTCTAGAATTGAGGACATTACCAAAGGATCGAATGCGGCTACATGCGTTGTCCCCTGTTTTTCGTACACAATAACATTACAGGGAAGGAGAAGTCCGATTTCCTCTTCGGCAGTCAGTGCTTGATGGGCAAAAGGTGGATTGCAGGCACCGAGGATAATGTACTGTGGGAAATCCACATCGAGCTTTTTCTTCAGTGTATCGCTCACGTCAATTGTTGTCAGTACACCGAAACCTTCTTTCTTTAACTCTTCGGTCACTTTATCAATTGCTTGTTGAAATGAATAGTTGACGGTAGTTGAGATTCCGTATTTCATTATTACAACTCCTTGTTGATGTTGGTGCAGTAGCGGAAAAATCAATTGCTTACGGTTTTTCAATAATGATGGTCGGTTCTATGTTCACCGTTGTTGCCATTGAGTTTGCAATCAGGCAATTGTCGTGCGCTTGATGAAATAGCTCTTCTACTTGTTCACGCGTCCACTCAGACGCCACAACTACTTCCGGTTTAATAGTGATTGTAGTAAAGCGGTATTTTCCGTCAACAAATTCAAGAATACCTTCTGCAGAGCTTTTGTAGGATTTCAATGGTATATTTTTTCGGGCACCGAATGAAAGAAATGTTGTTAGCGTGCAAATCTCCGCCGATGCGACAAAAAGATCTTCCGGTGTCCAAACTCCAGAAATTCCTTTAAACTCCGGCGGACTTGAAACATACAGTTCCGGCTTCCCGTCCGACTGCAGATACCCTTGTCGTCCTGATTTCCATTCAATTGAAGTGTGATAGGTAAATGTTTTGTACTTTTTAACCGGTTGTTGTATTGTTGTTTCCATGATGATGTTCCTGTTTCTTTTTTGTACCGTTGACCAGTAAGGCGCCGATGACGGCTCCATAGAGTGTTGAAATGTACGGATTGCTGGTAATGGGACATGTTCCCGACAAACATCCGATGTAATAGTAGTACGCATATCCGGCAACAGCGCCAACAACTCCCGCAGCCGCTCGTTGATACCAGATGTTCAGCGAACTCAAAAATTCCATGATGCAATTCCTTCCTCCAAATTAGCGGCGTTGAAGCCTGCTTTCTTTAGTCGAAGCGCCGCGCTAATGCTTCTGCTGCCGCTGGCACAGTAGCAGATAATTTCTTTTGAACGAAAGCGTTCTAATTCGTTCATTCGTGTATTCAATTCATGCAACGGAATATGAAGTGAACCCGGTATTGATCGATAGCTTCGTTCGCGTCCTGTGCGCACATCCAGCATAACGCTTCCGTTTGTCATGTGCATACGTGCTTCTGCCGCTGAGTAGTTTTTTACACTGCGCTTGCGTATGCTCTTTCTGATGACAATAAATGCCACCAGTGCAAGAAGAAAATAGAAAAATAGTTGGTCGCCCGTCATGTTAATACTTTGTTGAGGGTAATTGGTGTACTGTGTTTGATGTTGGCTTACTTCATGCCGCAGACAGGGTGGCGTATTGAATTACTGTACACCACAACTACCGCCGCAACAGGAGCCCGATTCACACGAAGATGAGGAATCGGAAAACGAAGAAGAGGAAGCGCCAGACATCGACAGCGCCGTAACAGACATTACTCTGCGATGTTGTTGTGAACCGCAGGAAGGACACAGCACATCTTCTTCTATTTCCCGGACTTTGTGGAAAACATCGTAGCGTGTATTGCAATGAGTACAGATATATTCGTACGTCGGCATAGGTGTTCAACAGAATTGGGAAAGTTATGACAGTGTAATAATTTTCTTTTCCAACAACTTTTCATTGATGATTTTTTTCAACTCTGCTTTCGGCAATGCTCCCATTGACATCATCGGCTGTTTACTTCCGGTCGGAATAAACAACAACGATGGAATGCTTTGAATACCGAACACTGAAGCAAGTTCCTGTTCTTCGTCTGTATTGATTTTGTAGAAGTTTACCTGTCCTTTCATCTCTTCGGAAAGTTCTTCGATGATTGGACTTAAAAATCTGCATGGGCCACACCACGGCGCCCAGAAGTCAATTACCGCCGGAAGTTCGCCGTCGTACTTCCACTCTTTGTTGTTTTCGTAATCAAAAATTTTTTTGAGAAATGTCTCTCGTGTTAATGCTTCGGTCATAATCGCCTTTTGTTATTTAAGTTGTTGAGTTTCTACTTTTTTGTTGGTATCAACACCAATAGCGTGCCATATTGGGCAATATCGCATGAAACCGGTGACAACCAACACCAAGCCCAAAAGCGCCCACAGTGTTTGCGGACCCCAAAATACCAACGATGTAATGAACAATCCCATTGCGATGCGGATTGGTCGTTCAATGGTTCCGATGTTTGTTTTCATACTCATCTCCAAACAATGAAAGGGTAATAAAAATAACTCCTGTTACTTTATATGATGCAACATTCTAAAAAAAGATTCAGCACCGTGTTCTTTTTCTTTTTTCTTTTTCCATGTGGATGATGGCGAACAGTTCTTTTCGTGCTTTAGCAGAGATTTTGGGGGCCGGATAGTGCCGGTAGAGATAGATAGTTTTTTTCAACGAATCAAGCAACGCACTGCAGTTCTTACACTCCTTAAGGTGTGCTTTAATCTTTCGGCATGATTCGGAATCGAGTTTCGAATCGAGATTGTCGCACAGATGGGAATACACATCAGCGCACGATAGAAGGTGAATATGTACAGGACGTCGTTTCATTGTTTCATAAATTCATGCAAATGCTGACGCAGGAACATTCGTGACCTGCGTAAACGAGATTTTACCGCCGGAACGGAAAGACCGGTAATCTTTGCCGTTTCTTCAGCTGTTTTTT
This sequence comes from Bacteroidota bacterium, assembly GCA_040753935.1. GTDB lineage: Bacteria > Bacteroidota > Ignavibacteria > UBA10030 > UBA8401 > SpSt-333. The sequence continues at coordinate 3,567 of JBFMDF010000010.1, forward strand.
GCTCGATGTCTCTCAACACAAATACCACTTTGTAATCATCCGGTAGTTGTTGAATTGCTCTATCTAATTGTTCTTTCAATTCACCGCGGAGCAGTTTTTCTGCAGGTGTATCATCCCACGACGCCAATTGTTTTTGAACCTCCTCGTCTTCTACATCCGGTGCCTCGTCGTACGATTCCAGCAAGTCTTCCAACTTTCTGCGGCGTCGTTTCATCAAACAATTGTTGGCAACAATGGTATAGAGCCAGGTGGAAAATTTCGAACGTCCGTCAAACTGATCAATCTTTCTAAAGACATTCACGAACGTATCTTGAAACGACTCTTCCGCTTTCTCTTTGTCTCGGCACAGTTTGTACGCAAATCCCCACACCGTATGTTCATACCGCTGCACCAGCGCTGAAAATGCCCGCTCATCTCCCTTTTTCACTCGGGAAATCAGTTGAGCATCGGTCGGAGTGTGGTGAGATTCTTTCATTGTATATGATGCAGTGCGTCTAAAAACGATTCATCGTTGATGATGGCAAAGGTAACATAGCACCATCCGCTTTCACCAGGAAGCCGTTTGCATTTCATCGCAACGAACAACGGAGCAGAACCGGCGGTTCGTGGTAAAAGATGACGATTTTGAATGCAACTACTAAAGCTCTTTTCCGTTCTTACGAGGTGTAATATGACAGTATCTACCGTGAGATGCAACAGTTGCACTTCACACAATTTAATTTGAACTTCCGAGCATGAATCGCCGAACGGCATTGAAAAAAATTATTACAGCACCATTGTGGCTTTCGCCGCTGACAGCAACTGCGCAAGTTCGCGCTTATCGTCCTTCTCATCATACCGACAACGGATTCATCAACACCGATCCCGATTTTGCTGAAGCCGGTTTTCTGGAAATGGCCCCCTGGGTGGCTGGAAAATTCGGCAATGTTTTTTCCAAAACACCCACGGTCGATATTCCACGCGAGGTGCATGACGGTTCAATCTTCAACGACCGCAAACCGTACACTGTTACCTGGATTGGTCATTCCACCGTGTTGATACAAATGGAAGGAAAAAATATTCTCACCGATCCGGTATGGGCGGAAAGAATAGGTCCGATTAAATTGATTGGGATTCCCCGCGTCTCTGCTCCCGGTGTGACGATTGAAAAACTTCCTCCCATTGACATTGTCTTGATTTCACACAACCATTACGACCATCTAGACGAATCATCAATTGAAGAACTTGCCGACCGATTTCCCGATGCGACGTACTTCGTTCCGTTGCGTGTGCGCGATTGGTTTGAAGAACGAGGCATTCGCAACATTGAGGAGTACGACTGGTGGGAAGGTGGAACATTTAAGGGATTAAAAATTATCTGCACTCCGGCACAGCACTTTTCCGGACGGTGGATTAACGATCGGAATCAAACACTGTGGTGCTCGTGGGTGGTAATGGGAAAAAAAAGATTGTACTTCGGCGGCGATTCGGGATACTGTTCACATCCGACTACCATTGGAAAAAAGTTCGGTCCGTTTGATTTGACGATGCTTCCCATTGGCGCCTACGAGCCGCGCAAATTGATGAAACCGGTTCATATGAATCCCGATGAAGCAGTGCAAACCAACCTTGAGGTGCGCGGAAAAAAAATGCTTGCCATTCACTGGGGCACGTTTGTAATGACCGACGAACCGATGGACGAACCCCCGAAGAAATTATACGACGCAGTGGATGCACGCCACCTTTCCCGTAACGATTACTGGGTACTGAAGTTGGGCGAAACACGAGAGTGGTAAGTTTCCGCTGTTTGAAGTTTAATGGACAAACAGTGATGAAGAAATTGATGCTGGTGAAGTAACGTTGTGCACACTCCGATGGTTTTATTCAATCTGATGTTGGCTTGAACCATCGGAATGTTTTTTCTATCGCAACATCTGAATAATCAGGTAGGACAAGATAGTATCTTGTCCTACATTGTTACAAAATTCTGCAGGTTGGAAAAAAATCTTTATTTTTTTCTATTTGTCGCTCTAAAACGCGAGGCAAAAATACTATAAGTACCTATAAGAAAGCCACCAAACTCTTTTTTTCAAGGAGATGGTATGAGCAAAAAACTTTTTGTGATAGTTCTTCCGTTGCTCTTTCTCGGCTGTAAAGAGAACGCTCCGCCCGAGCCGCCACCTTACGTTCGCTCGATTGAGTTAGAAGCGCTTGATGCGAGTTGCACTGAAGTCTGGCTCAAGATCACGCTCACTCAAGCCATGACCGACTCTGTTGTTCTGACTCGCAACGGGCAGACTCTCCAAACTCTGCGGTTGACAACTGCCGACTCGATTTTGATTGACGAAGGCTTACTTCCCAACCGCAGTTATTTGTATAAAGTCTACCGGCTCTCGGGTGCAAGTGTAACTGACTCGAGTGAGGCAGTGCAGGTAACGACCATGGACACCACCAGCCACAACTTCACCTGGCAGATTGATACGTTAGGCGATGGCGGCGGCAGCGTGCTGTACGACGTGGCAATTATTAACGACACGCTGGCATACGCGGTGGGGGAGATCTGGAAGAAAGATTCTAATGGAAACTGGATCAATCCACCCTACAACATCGCCAAATGGAATGGGCAACAATGGGAGTTAATGCGACGCCTGTATGATTGCCGGTTGTACTTTCCGAATTGCGGTCCAAATTACTACTTATACACTCCCATACGATCTATCTTTGCGTTTGGACCGAATGATATCTGGATGGCAGCAGGCACGGCCCAGCATTGGGATGGTGTGCGCTGGACTGAGCATGCCGGTATCTTAGGAGTTGGCGACGCTAACAAGATATGGGGCGTGAGCTCTAACAATCTATACTTTGTTGGCAACAACGGCTTCATTGCCCACTACGACGGCGCGAGTTGGCGGCGGATCGAGAGCGGGACGACGCTGCCGATTATGGATGTGTATGGTACCAGAAAAGACCAAAGTGGAGACTACGAGGTTCTGGCGGTGGCTGAAGCATACGCTACTCCCGGAGGAAATAAGATTCTCTCGATATCCGACGCGAATGTGCGAGAGCTGTCAACCCCTGAGCTTCTCTCATGGGATGTTTGGGGAATCTGGTTTGTGCCTGACAGGTGGTATACTGTTGTTGGTGATGGTGTGTGGAGGGCTCACATACCTGAAGGGCATTGGACGTTTGATGAAAGTCTTCCCAGACTGTTCTCAACATCGATAGACGGGCAAGGATTGAATGATATTGTTGTCGGCGGAGCGTTCTGGCTTCTAGCCCACTGGAACGGTATTCACTGGCGAACTTATTTCCCTCGAACTTCAGGCTCATTCACATCAGTTGCCTTGAAGGGAAATACGGTTATAGCCGTAGGAGGTTCTGGTAATAGGGCTATTGTTGCGCGAGGTACACGATGAAGACAAAAGAGCGATCACCCCCGAGACTGCGATCTTAACAGACGCTCGGCAATAGTTGTAAATAAAACCAGGCATCAGTGCTTGCACACCGACGCCCGGGAATAACAAACAATCAGGCTGTCATTAATCCACGCAAGGTGGAGTGTGTTCTTTTGTTTGCAAACTGAAGATGCTGATGAAGAATTTGATGCTGGTGAAGTAACGTTGTGCACACTCCGATGGTTGTATTCAATCTGATGTTGGCTTGAACCATCGGAGTTTTTTTATTCTCTTCTTCTTGGTCTTGGGAATTTTTATTGTACATTTACTGCATGAGTCTTTCATTTCATGCTTCGCTGGTTGTTGTTCTTCTCTCTGTGGTAGCAGCTGTTGCGCTATCGGTGTACATTTACCGCCACACCGTGCCGGTGGTGTCGCGTCCGCAGAAATATACACTGATTTTCCTTCGCTCGTTTGCCTTCACGTTAACACTGCTTGCTCTGTTCGAGCCGCTTCTCACGTTGTCCTCCCCCCGCGAAGAGCGTCCGGCTGTAGCGTTGTTAATTGACAATTCATTCAGTATGTCGCATCGAGATAACGCCGGCAGCCGCGATTCTATTGTTCGTTCACTGCTTTCTGGCAACGGATTCAACATGCTTCAATCAAAAACGGCGTTGCAACTTTACAAATTTTCGTATGCAACTTTTCCGTTAATGCGTGATTCATTACGGATAGAAGGAAGTTCGACAAATATCTCTTCCGCTCTGCAAACAGTTATCAAAGAAACTCCAACGGCACTTCAATCAATCATTCTCGTTACTGATGGCAATTACAATGCCGGTTCAAATCCGCTGTACGATGCTGAACGGTCGCGTCTTCCCATCTATACCGTCGGTGTCGGCGATACTTCGGAACAACAGGATGTTTCCGTTTCTCGGATTATTGCCAATGCTATTGGATATGTTGATGCTTCCCTTCCTATTGATGCAACAATAAAATCGACGGGAATCACGTCGTCGCGAGTTACTGTAGCGCTCATGGAAGATGGGAAAAAAATAGATGAAAAAATTATCACCCTTTCTTCCTCCGAATCGGGTCCTGCAGAAACGCCGGTGCAATTTTCCTACACACCGAAGTCCGATGGTATAAAAAAATTGACCATCCGCGTTCCGGCACGTAACGGTGAACTCAACAGCAAAAACAACAGCCGCTCTACGCGCGTTAAAATTTTGAAAAGCAAAATATCCGTTGTGGTTGCGGCCGGCTCTCCAAGTGCCGATGTTGCAACCGTCATGCAATCCTTAAACAGCGACAAGAATATTTCCGCACAGTTGTTTCTGCAACTTCCTTCCGGTGAATTGAAGCCGCGCTCCGGCGGACCATCATTTTCACAAGCTGTGCTGTCGGCAGACTGTGTTGTTCTAATCGGATTTCCGACACCGGCTACCCCTGCGCAACTACTGCAGACGATAGTTCAAACGGTGCAATCGCGACCTGTTTCACTGCTCTTTATCGCCGGTAGAACAATCGATATGCTCAAAGTGCGCGACCTTGAACCCGTACTACCGTTCACTGTCGTATCCGGCAGAGCAGATGAACAACTGGTTGTTCCCTCTGTGGTACCGCAGTACAAGTATCACGCGCTGGTGAACATCGACGCACAGCAGTTCCCTCTCTTTGCTTGGGAAAAACTTCCGCCGGTGTATTCTTCATTCCAATCGTATGCGGCAAAGCCCGAAGCGCTGACATTGATGAGGATAAAAATTCAAGGGGTGGAATTACAAAATCCGCTGCTGGTCATCCGTACGGTAGCCACCACAGCAGCACGTCCAGCAGCAGGAAAATCACTGGCATTGCTTGGATACGGCATACAGCGTTGGAAACTGCTTGCCGGCGCCAGTGAGGAAACGCGCGGGGTGTTTGATGTATGGTTTTCCTCCGTTGTACGATGGCTCGCCACACATGAACAAGATTCACGGCTGACCGTAGAACCTACAAAAGAATTATTTTCTCAAGGCGAGCCGGTGGAGTTTACCGGCCAAGTGTACAACGAAAATTTTCAACCAATGGAAAACGCAGAGGTGCACATAAGCGTCGGCACACTCGGCGGAGAGCAGGTAACAACGTTTGCACTCCGTTCTATCGGTTCCGGCAGATATGAAGGTGTTGCGGCGCCGTTGAATGAAGGTGAATATGTGTACCGTGCAGTTTCGTTCCTGAACGGCGATACCCTGGCTTCTGCGTCCGGGCGATTCTCTGTCGGTGAACAATCTCTTGAATTTGCGGAAACAAAATTGAACAAACCGTTGCTTCAGCAGATTGCTTCAACATCGGGCGGCACGTATGTTGATGCAATGCGGTTTGATTCGTTGGTGCAGACACTGTTGTCCCGCCCCGATATGAAACCACAGCAACGCATTCACACCAGCGAATTTGAATTGTGGAATCTTCCGGCGTATTTGTCCCTCGTTATTTTGCTCTTTGCAGCAGAATGGTTTCTACGGAAACGATGGGGAATGCTGTAAGCGGGCAACGGTGTGATGGAATAAATGCGATTGTTTGTCAGATATTTAAAACTGACTGAATTTATGCAGAGCACGTAACACACCTCGACTCCGCTCGGCATGACATCGGCAGCCATGGTCTCAAGCCCACTCGGAAGACAACAGGGTATCCTTGGCACAACAGACCAATTACCGCTCCAAGCGAAAACGAGGAGTAATTACAAATAGTTAAATTGTTAATCAGGAGGGTTCTGATGAAACAGACACAAAAAATCTTTTTGTCAACTGCTGCTGTGCTTGGATTCACCGGCGTTGCTCTTGGCGCTTTTGGCGCACACGGACTAACAAGTGTTCTCTCGCCAGAGGCGCTCAGTGTGTTTGACACCGCCGTTCGATATCACATGTATCATGCTCTCTCGTTGTTCGTTGTTGGCATATTGCTACACTTCAACAATCAACGCTTTTTACTTTTTGCCGGATGGAGTTTTATTGTCGGAGTAATTCTTTTTTCAGGAAGTTTGTATGTAATGACAATCGGTAATATCCGCGGTGTCGGGGTGATAACGCCATTGGGTGGTATCGGTTTCCTTGCGGGATGGTTATTTCTTTTACTCTCTGTGCTGAAAAGAAAAATGGAGAACTGAATGTTGGTTCTCCATTTTTCTCTATGTTGTTTTTATCTATCCGCCAACATTGCATTCACTTCATCGACAGAGTAGATACTCAGCACCTTGCCATTTGCATCTTTCAATGTCATTCCGCCGTCCGTGTTCGATTCCATGGTAGCGAGAACATTGCCCGCTGCATCCTTGACTACTGCTTTGCCGTTCTCTTTAGCAACGGTGAACGATTTATCGGCATAACTGATCCTCATCGTCTTGTTTTCGCTGTTGAACGCCACGGTCGTTCCATCATCGGAAGTTATAGTCGACATCATCGGATTTTTCCCTGTCCAGAATTCGATGGAATTGAGAATCACAACATCAAGCCACGCCGCCACGCCATAGACCGGAACGATATTCAGCACCAGAAACACCAATTCCTGCACCCATTTCCCCTCCATCGTCCCGTTCCATTTATATACTTTTTTCGTCAGGTTGAATGACCCATAACATCCAACCGACAGGATTGCCATTGAAGCAATGAGGATGACAACAACAATTTGTTTGAACATGGTTTTCATAATACCTCCGTGATTAAATGAAGAAAGAGCAGAATGGTAAACCGCTGTCATGAGTATAGATGTTTTTTATCTCCCACTCAAGAGTTGGAGAAGAGTTTTATTTTTCGTACTGTTAGTGTGTTGCTTTCGTCACCACCAACGAATCAAGATGTCATGAGAACTTTCTTTCTTTCTCTCTTAGTTTTCTCCTTTCTTCACGGACAAGGCATTGGAACGTGGAAGAAAACAAACTTTTTCCCTTCCCCCTCTTCCAGAAACAACGATGGTTTTTTTCTGAACGAGAATCTCGGCTGGATTGCTAACGGCGTCGGGCAAATTCACCGCACTACGAACGGCGGTCTGCTCTGGACAAAAATGGTTGACAAAACTAACAAAACACATTGGCGCTCAATCGGTTTTTTCGATTCGCTCAACGGCTATGCCGGTGCGTTAGGGTTCGGCGACCCAAACAACACCAGTTCAACCGACACGGTTATTTTGTACAAAACATCTGATGGAGGCATTTCGTGGACGCCCGAACATCAACTTTCCAGCGGCACAATCAAGCGGGGATTTTGCGGTATGCATGTTTTCGATGATTCCGTTATCAATGCCGTGGGACGTGTTCGCGGTCCGGCATGGTTTTACAGAACAACAGACCGAGGCGCAACATGGAGTGCAAAAGATATGAATCAGTATGCAGCAGGATTGATTGATGTCTATTTCTTTTCTCGTGACACCGGTTTCTGTGTAGGATTAACACACACCACTCACGATAGTTCAAGCGGTATCGTTCTCTTTACTACCGACGGCGGACAAACGTGGACGGAAAAATTTAGAACAACGCGCAAAGGGGAATGGTGTTGGAAAATTCAATTTCCATCACGCAAGGTTGGTTATGTGTCTCTTCAACGCAATTCTCAAACGCCAATCTACTTCCTCAAAACGACTGATGGCGGAAATACATGGAGTGAAAAATTGTTTTCCAACAGTTATTACTTTGTGCAAGGGATGGGATTCATCAATGACACGCTCGGCTGGATCGGCGGATACAGTTCAATTCTCATGTACCAAACAACCAACGGCGGAGAGTCGTGGAGCCCGCTCGGCATCGGACGACGCATCAATCGTTTCAGATTTCTTTCACCAACAGTTGCGTATGCAATCGGCGATTCGGTATACAAGTACACCGTTTCGCCAACCGGAATTGCAGAGCGACAGCAACGCGTTCCGACCACCACCGGACTTTTGCCGAATTATCCCAATCCATTCAATCCGACAACAACAATCTCTTTTCGGCTTGCTTCGGAAGGATTAGCAACCATTCACATTTACGATGCCAAAGGTTCCCTCATTCGCACGCTGCTGTACGCAGAGTTACCGGCTGGCTCGTACACTGTTTCGTGGGATGGACGCAACGAAGCCGATGAAGACGTCGCCTCAGGAATGTATATGTACCGTCTCCAAACAAAGGATTTTACCGAAACTAAAAAAATGATGCTGGTAAGATGATGTAACAAGTGCTACCTTTGCATGATTGATTCAAAGAAACATCTAAAAAATTGTTTGTCATCAGGTGTTGTCACACCTCGACTACCTGTCCGTCTCTTCATCTTTGCTGGCGGACGCTCGGTGTGACACTATAGGTAATCATCATGGCTCGACTTCGCTGTTCAGGCGGGCCTGCCCGTCCGTCAGGCGGGCTCACCTCTACGAGTCGTATGCATGATGGACTCAGGGATTTTTCAAATTTTCTAGAAATAACCTCATACAAAAAGGAGATGATTCTATGATGCGAACTGCGAATCCTGCTCTCAACAGCAGAACATTTCAAGATGTAGGAACGGTCGGCTCTGTTGATGCAATGACCATCAACGGCACCGTGAACAAAACCGGCGTTATGCTTCTATTATTGATTGCCGGAGCGGCATACACCTGGAGTTTATTTATGGAAGGAAATGCCGAATCCCTTTCATTGTGGATGATAGTCGGCATCATCGGCGGCTTGATTGTTGCGTTCATTACGGTGTTCAAAAAAACATGGGCACCAATAACCGCACCGTTGTATGCAGTGCTCGAAGGATTTGCCCTCGGCGGTATTTCGGCAATGCTCGAAGCGCTCTATCCTAACATTGTTATTCAGGCAGTGGCGCTCACTTTCGGCACGGCCGGCAGTTTATTGATTGCGTACAAATCCGGCGTTATCAAAGCAACGGAGAATTTTAAACTCGGCGTGTTTGCGGCAACCGGTGGTATTGCGCTGATTTACCTTGTAGGATGGATAATGAGTTTCTTCGGAACAACAATTCCCTACATTCACGAAAACGGACTCATCGGCATCGGATTCAGTCTGGTTGTCGTCATTATTGCAGCGTTAAATCTTGTGCTCGACTTTGACTTTATCGAAAAAGGAGCCGAGAGCGGCGCACCAAAATTTATGGAATGGTACGCAGCGTTCGGATTGATGGTAACGTTGATTTGGCTTTACATTGAAATCTTACGATTGCTGTCCAAGCTGAACAGCAGAAAATAACATGCAAAATCCCCGAAGTCTGTAAGACTTCGGGGATTTTTTACAACACACTGCGGCGGGAACTTACCGCCTTTTTTATTGTCTAATTGTTAGTCCAGCACAGTTTTGATATATTTGAAGGAGAAACATCCTCATCGTTCCGGTGAGTGTCGTACAACCAGGAACGTTGTCGTTCTCGCCGAGTAGAAGCTCGGCGTTGCTATCATTGACATCTCGTGAAGGAGCATTCAACACTATGAATATTTTTCGTACAGGTATTGCGGCGGCATTGATTGTTATTCTCATCAACGGTTGTTCATCCTCCGGCAACACTGCTCAAGAACAACGTGAACAAAAAATTTCTGCAGAACAACAAAAGGAAAACCGCTCAGCGGCGATGCGGTTATTCATCGACGGCTCGGTAAAAGAAAGCAAGGGACAGTACGCCGACGCCATTCTCGACTATCAGGAAGCGCTACGGTACGATAAAGATGCGGCAATTTACTACGCACTCGCAAAGAATTACTTTATGCTGAAACGATTGACTCCCGCCGCCGAAAATGCACTCGAAGCAGTCAAACTTGATTCAACCAAGATTGACTATCGCGAGTTGCTTGCTCAGATCTACATCCAGTCCGGACAATTTGATAATGCAGTGACAACCTATCGTTCCATTCTTTCGCTCGATTCAAACTACGTCAATGCGCTTTACACGCTTGCTCAGCTGTTAGAAAGAACCAGACCGTTCGAATCGCTACAGTTGTATGAGCGCATCGTCACTCGCCAGGGACCATCGTGGGACGTGCTGTTGCAAATAGCGCAATTAAACTCAATGTTACAGCGGTACGACAAAGCCGCTGATACGTTTGAGCAAATGCTGAAACTCGACCCCGGCAACATCATTGTCAAACAAAATCTTGCCGACATGTACTTGCGGTTGAAGCAATATGAAAAGGCGGCGGCTATTGTCAACGACGTGCTCGAAAAAAATCCCGACAATTACTTTGTCCGCGCCACGTTGGTGGATATCTACCTGCAACAGAACGACTGGACATCCGCACGCAAAGAAATGGAAACAATCCTCACCGCAGATTCTCTCGATCCCGATCTTCATTTCCGCATCGGACTGGCGTTCTTTTCCCAAACGTTGAAAGATTCTTCGCTGATTGATGATGCCATTTCGGTCTTTAAGAAATTTGAAGAACACTATCCTTCTGATTGGCGATCATATTTGTATCTCGGCGTTTTGTATCGTCAAGCGAAAAAAGACTCACTTGCTGAGGCGTACTTGAACAAAGCAACCACGTCGGCAAATTGGAATGCCGATTCGTGGTGGCAATTGGGATGGTTGTATTTCGACCGACAAGATTTTCAAGAAACCATCCGCATTATGAACAAGGCAAAGACGTACGTGCCGGATGATTTTCGAATCTACCTGTTATTGGGCATTGCCTATAACCGCGCCGGTATGAATGAAGATTCACGCGTTGCTCTTGAACGCGCCCACGAATTGAATCCAACCGACATCAACGTTCTTTCATCGCTCGGTTTAACGTACGATGCATTGCAGATGCACGCCGAATCCGATTCGGCATACGAACGAGCGCTTCGCATCGATCCCGATCACGCATTAGTGTTGAACAACTATGCGTACAGTCTTTCGGAACGAAGACAGCAGCTCGACCGCGCAATGAAAATGTCCAAACGCTCGCTGGAAAAGGATTCAACCAATTCGTCTTACCTTGATACGTACGGCTGGATTCTGTACCAACTCGGGCGCTATGAAGAGGCACTACCATACATTCAAAAAGCAGTTGACTTAGGAGACGCCAGTGCTGTGGTGCTGGAACATCTTGGCGACGTGTATGCAAAATTACACCGGCTTGATGAAGCAAAGAAATATTGGCAACGAGCGCTCGACAAAGATCAAAAAAATGCGCAACTGCGCGCAAAACTTGAACGGGGAACATTATGACTGTCAGAGATATAATAACTCTTGTTGTTTTTCTTGCGTTCATTACCGGATGTTCTTCCGAACGAGAAACAGGGCGTCCGGATAACGTTGTTACTGCATCAGATATTATTACTGCCGTCAACGCCCAATCATCGTCTATTCAAACTTTTAGCGCAGTCGGTTCGATGAACATTGAAACATCGCGTCTGTCGCAAAGCGCCGGATTCGAAATTGCCCTCAAAAAATCAAACGGCATAAGCGAGCCGGACAGTATGCGCATTGCCGTAGAAGGTCCGTTTGGAATCACGATTGCGCGCGCATTGTTCACACAGAATCGTTTCATCGCCTACAATGCGCTCACCAACACCGTGTACACCGGTGATGCGAAAAAGGGACTGCGGGCGTTTCCCTTTCTGTCGGACATCGACACGGAGGTGTTGATTGATGCTGTGAGCGGCCTGCGAAAATTCAACAACACGTTGACCACGCCGGACAGTTTTTATGCAACATCGAAAGAGTATGTTCTTCAATTCACGAAAGATGAATATACCATAAAATTTTTTGTTGATGCTCAATCAATGAAAATTTCAAACGTGCAAGCGTACGGCACCGATGGCGCTCTGTGGTGGGAAGAATGGTACTCCTATGTACCGTTGAAGAATGGCGGATGGCAACCGGAAACAGCAAGAATTTACGTTCCCAGCCGCTCCACCGTTGTTGAATTGTACTTTGACGAAGTCAGCATGAACATTCCGCTTTCTTCGTTATCTATTTCCTATCCTAACGATGTTGAACAAGTCTCCATCAACTGATGCGTTTGTGCGGCGTTATACTGTTGTTGTGGTGTCTGTGGTTGCCGAGTGCAACTGCACAGACGGATATTAAGCAACGCAATCAGCAATTGCGCAAACTCCGCGCGGAAATTCAACGGTACGAAGAGCAATTACAGCAAACCGACAAAAAAGAGAAAATAACGCTCGACCGGCTGGACAACATCGAAAAAAAAGCCAATCTTGTTCGCCAACTGCTGGCAGAACTGCGGCAGGAGGAAAAAAACATACGCCTGTCGATTGACTCTTCCCTGCTCACCATTACCCTGTTGCAGCGCCAACTCGATTTTCTTCGCTCGCACTATGCCAAGTATGTTGCGTCGGTGTACAAGTACGGAAAAGTGTACGACCTTGAAACACTCCTGTCGTCAAATTCCATCAATCAACTCTACATTCGTATCGAATATTTGAGGCGATTTTCAGACCAACGACGAAAAGACCTTGCCAAAATTCTTGCCAAGAAAGAACAAATTGAACTGGAACACAGCGCATTGCAGGAAAAACTTTCAACTGAGCAACAGTTGATTTCAGAAAAGTTGAAAGAAGAAAACTCGCTCAACAAAACAAAAGAACAGCGAAAGCGCACGCTGAACGTGATCCGGAGAGACAAGACACAGATCAAACACGAACTGCAGCGAAAAGTTGCGGCAGCCAAAGAACTGGAAAATCTCATTGCAACGTTGATAGAACAAGAACGGATACGAAAAGAAAAAGCAGAGCGTGAAGCGCGTGAGCGCAGAGAACGTATTGCGCGGGAACGTGCCGCCCAGCGCGAACGTGAACGACAAGCGCAACTTCAACGCGAACGCGAACTGGCTGAACTCAAGAAAAAGAACGACCGCGAGAAAGCGCTGGAGAAAGAAAGAGAAATTGAACAAGCAAGGAAACAGGAAGAACAACGAGAGAAAGAGTACGTTCTTGAAGATACCAAGGTAGCGATAGAATTTCGTCCGCTGAGTGAGCGAAAAGGAAAATTGATGTGGCCCGTTGCAGGGGGAAAAGTCATTGCCGAGTTCGGTAATCAGGTACATCCAATTATGAAAACCATTACCACCAATACCGGCATTGATATTGCAACAAAAGACGAATCCCCTGTCCGCGTTATTGCCGATGGTGAGATAGCGCTCATCCACTGGTTGCCCTCGTACGGAAATTTAATTATCGTCAACCACGGCCATGGCTACCGAACCGTGTACGCCCATTTAGATGAGATGCTGGTGGTGCAAGGACAAAAAGTAAAAGAAGGCGCCGTTATTGCACGCAGCGGCGGATCCATTTCCGGCGATATGGTGCATTTTGAATTGTGGAATGAAAAAGAAAAACAGAATCCACGCGAATGGCTGGCCCGACGATGATTGTCTGTTGCATTTTCAAACAAGTTTCTGCTAATTCACATCGTACGAGCGGTTGATCAACCGTTCCTGCGGCACGAATTCTCACTCGTGCCTATATTGTTAATAAAGGAAGATACTGTGGCTAAACAAAAACCTAACTCCGAATTAAAGCCAACGCGCTCCGACGTTGAAGCTGTTCGAACACTCAATGAATCATACAGAGAAATTAAAACAGAGATTGCTAAAGTCATCGTTGGACAGGATGCGATCATCGAACAATTGTTCATCTCTCTCCTCTCGCGCGGGCACTGTCTGCTGATCGGCGTGCCGGGACTTGCAAAAACTCTTCTCATCAAAACACTCGCCGATGTGCTGGATTTGAATTTCAACCGTATTCAATTTACGCCGGATTTGATGCCGAGCGACATTACCGGAACCGAAATTATTGAAGAAGATAAAAAGAGCGGTGGGAAGATGTTCAAGTTCGTGCAGGGTCCCATTTTCGCCAACATTGTTTTAGCTGATGAAATCAACCGAACGCCGCCTAAAACTCAGGCTGCGCTCCTCGAAGCGATGCAAGAACACAAAGTCACCGCGGGAGGAAAAACGTATACGCTGGATGAGCCATTCTTCGTTCTGGCAACTCAAAATCCGATTGAACAGGAAGGAACATATCCCCTTCCGGAGGCGCAGTTAGACCGCTTTATGTTCAACTTGTGGCTGGAGTATCCTTCATTTCAAGAAGAGTTACTGATTGTTAAATCAACAACCGGATTGTATACCCCGCAATTGAGACATGTGCTGAATGCGGAAGATATTATTGAATATCAAAATTTGGTGCGACGGGTTCCGGTTGCAGATTCTGTAGTTGAATTTGCCGTTCAACTGGTTTCAAAAACCCGTCCGAAAAATCAGCATGCGCCGCAATTTATCAAAGATTGGTTAACGTGGGGAGCCGGACCGCGTGCATCACAGTATTTAATACTCGGCGCAAAAACACGCGCTATATTGAACGGCAAATACACGCCGGACATTGACGATGTCCGCGCTATTGCGGTTTCCGTTCTTCGTCATCGTATTATCACCAACTTCAACGCGGAAGCAGATGGTATTACACCGCTGACTGTGGTGGAAAAGTTATTGAATAGAAACATCTGAAAAAATCCATCCGAAGGATGCGAAGCATTCTTCGGATGATTCTGCTGAAATTGTCACACTTCGACTCCGCTCAGTGTGACTTTTGCTTGTTTACAAACAATGTTTCAGATGTTTTTGAATAGTTAAGATATCTACTGTTACGCTCTACAAGTCGTTCATCGAATCGTAGACGCAAAGCATCCTTCGGATTGACTTCGTCAATGCGTCACATCTGTTGCTATCACTGTAACACTGTAAAAAATTATGATGACACTTTGGAATGATGATATAGCAAAGGCGGAAAAATTTTTAACCCTAATTCGAAGCTAATATGAAAAGACCAAAAGGAACCGAAACAAGCACATTCGGAACAAAAGGTAGGATTAATCACGACAGTTCGAAGTTTTATAACTCTAAACTCTATAAAGAACTGGAAGAAAAAAATATACTTGATAGAAGAGAAAATGCATTCCCCGCTGAACTTGAAAACACGTTTATTCTCGGCTCAGCAGAGAATATGAAAGAAATACCCGATAACTCAGTTCATCTTATGATCACTTCTCCACCGTACAATGTTTCTAAAGAATATGATGAAGACTTGTCTTTACAAGAATATCTGCAACTCTTAGAAAATTCATTCAGAGAAACATTTAGAGTTCTTATCAATGGTGGTCGAGCTTGCATAAATATTGCCAACCTTGGAAGAAAACCTTACATACCATTATCAGATTATATCTCAAAACTAATGATCGATATTGGATTTACTATGCGTGGAGAAATCATATGGAATAAAGCGGCAAGTGCAAGTCCTTCAACCGCCTGGGGCAGTTGGCAAAGTGCGGCCAATCCAATTTTGTGAGACGTACACGAATATATATTGGTTTTTTCAAAGGGCGATTACAAAAGGGAAAAAAAAGGAAAAAAAGATACTATAACAAAAGAGCAGTTTATGGAATGGACAAAGTCTATCTGGACTATGAATACTGAAAGGGCAAGAAGAATTGGACATCCAGCACCATTTCCCGAAGAATTACCATACAGATTGATTCAACTATACTCATTTAAAGGTGACATTATACTTGATCCATTTATGGGGAGTGGAACAACTGCCGTCGCAGCAATCAAGGCAGAACGAAAATTTGTTGGGTACGACATTTCACAAAAGTACATAGAACTGGCAGAAAAAAGAATTGAACCATTATTAAGACAA
>JBFMDF010000011.1:0-18472 GCA_040753935.1 Bacteroidota bacterium
CACTTCATCGTGAGTTCCTATATCGAACAACATAATCAACTCACACGTTGATGATTCTCTTTCAATTGAAAACACCAGACGGTAATCGTATTCAACACTGCATGCCCAATATCCCCGTAGGCGTCCATGTAGTTTATGTGTGTCTAACGATGGATGAAAGGGATTGTCAATGAGTTGCTGGAGGGTCGAGTAAATTTTCTCTTCTAACCGAGGGTCTCTTTTAATTACTTTCTTGAATGCACGCACAAAACTTTTGTACCAAACAAGTTCGCGTTTCATTTTTTCATTGCTTTTCGAAGATCGGAAACAGAGCCACGCCAGGCTTTGCCCGTTCGATACGCTTTTAATGTCGTTTCAGCATTTTTAGCTATTTTTTCCCGGCGCTCCTCAATCAATCGTTTTGTAATAACCTCCACCAGTGTTTCCTGTTGTTCAACTGGAAGTTTTTCTACTTTGCTCAATATGTCATTCAACGTTGTATGCATAGTATCTCCTCAAGCCCAATATACTTTTTTCAAGCGTGAACGGCAAGGGTGCAGAGATTTGCATGTCTAACGGTTATCTGTTAATCGATGAGAGACGTATTTTTTCCTATAAACCAAATTGTTGTTTTTTCTTCCTCTGTTTTGTATTTTCATTAAACCACAGACATCCAATCCACATTCTTCTCTGTCGGTTTATTCAAGATTTCTTTCTCTCGCATTCCGATATAGACTCGGGTGCGTTATATTTTTTTGCCGCTCCATGGATGGCGGATTGACTCTTGTTTCTATTGCTATTAATGCACTATGACCACTGCCGGTGACCACGATGTAAAACGCTACAACACCCTGAAACTTGCAGTGTCTCTTGTCGCCACTGCAGTGTCGTTTGCGCTTCTTCTTGTCCTGCTCGCCGGCGGATATACACTCCTGTTCGAACGATGGGCACTGTCCTGCTCGGATAATCTGTACGTTGCTTTGCTCATATTTGCCGCACTCATCGGAGGTATTGATGCACTCATCACGTTTCCGTTGAGTTGGTACTCGGGATTTATTCTTGAACATCGATACCATCTCAGCAATCAAACATTTGGTCAATGGCTCTGGGAAAAAACAAAAAGCATGTTCGTCTCCATTCCTATTGCCGTGCCGCTGGTGTTGGTGTTCTATTTTTTTCTACTGACGTTCGGTGCAGACTGGTGGCTTCCTGTCGGCATCACACTTTTCGTTGTTTCCATCGGGCTATCGAGAATTGCGCCGGTTGTCATTCTACCGCTCTTCTACAAATTAACACCGCTGAACGACTCGCCACTAAAGGAAAAAATCTTATCGATGACGAAAACAACATCGATGCTGGTGGAAGGAATCTATTCATTCAATTTGAGCAAGACAACAAAAAAAGCAAATGCGGCGTTTACGGGTATCGGGAAGTCGAAGCGAATCTTACTCGGAGACACGCTCTTAAATAATTTCACTGAAGAAGAAATTGAAACCGTCTTTGCCCATGAACTCGGGCATTACGTTCACCATCATCTGTGGAAGAGTATTGCCGTTGGAACAGTTAGTATTTTTGCCGGCCTCTATCTCACATCGCTGGCATACTCTGCCTCTCTTCCGTGGTTTGGCTTTTCCTCTATCACCCAACTTGCCGCGCTGCCGTTACTGGTGTTGTGGCTGGGATTGTATTCACTTGTTACCTCGCCAATCAGCAACATGCTTTCGCGTGGTTATGAATATGAAGCAGACCGGTACGCTATTAAACGGACAAACAACACAGCGGCATTTATTTCAACAATGAACAAACTTGCAGACATGAATCTTGCCGACAAACAGCCTCATCCGTTGATTGAATTTTTCTTTTACAGTCATCCTTCTATTAAAAAACGCATTGCGGCGGCGGAGCGTGTGATATGAGATGGCTTATTACTTCAATAAGACTGTTACTGATTATCATTTTCAGTTTTTTACTATCAGTCATTGCATTAATATCTATTCCATTTAACAAAAGCGGATCGCTGTATTTTTGGGCCGGTTCTATCTGGAGCAAATTTATTCTATGGGTATGCGGTGTGCACGTTACTGTACGCGGACTGGAAAGTATTGATCGCAACGGCAACTACATCATCGTCAGCAATCATGCCAGCGTGTTCGATATTCCTACGCTGATGGCGATTTTTCCTCGTCTGAGAATTATGTTCAAGAAAGAATTAAGTTATATTCCTGTGTGGGGCTGGGCAATTAAGTACGGACACCATATCATTGTCGATCGGCAAAAAGGGACGGAAGCAATGAAAAGTTTAGACCGAGCCGCAAAGGCAATTGCCGAAGGAGGACAAGTGCTGCTATTTGCCGAGGGAACCAGAACGCGCGACGGGAAACTTCAACCGTTCAAGCGCGGCGCATTTTCTCTGGCGGCAAAATCCGGCGTGCCGATTATACCAGTTGCCATCAACGGCAGTTTTAAAATCTTACCGAAAGGTTCATTCGATATCCGTCCGGCAAAAATTGAAGCGGTGTTTGGGAAGCCGATTGATACCACAAATGTCCGCACGCGCGAAGACGAATTCAAACTGATGGAAGAAGTCCGTGCCGTTATTCAACAACAGTACGTAGAGAGTGTACCGTGAGTCCGATTCTGTTAAAGACCGCTTTTTTTGTACAGGACCTTTTCGTCCGTCCGTATGTTCTTCAAGCAATCAGCAAACTTCGGGCAACAAGTGAGGTTACAGCGCAGATGGTTGCAGAAAGCATCGGGGATGCGTTCAGCGGTTCACCAAGCGAACACGAGGCAACATTCATCACACGCATTGAAGAACGACGGACGCTGATGAACTCATCGAATGAAGTGTTGGACATTACCGACTTTGGCGCCGGTGCGCAATCACCAGATGGCACCCTTGTGCAGCGAACGCTTGGTGAAGTTTCTCTCTCATCCAGTAAACCGAAACGGTGGTGCCTGTTGTTGTTTTATCTCATCGAGCGGCTCATGCCGCAACGCTGCCTCGAATTCGGCACCTGTGTCGGCATTTCAACGCTCTATCAATCTGCGGCGCTTACGTTGAATGGACACGGCACTGTTGTCACCATGGAAGGATCGCAAACGCTGGCCGCCATTGCACAGCAAAATTTTCAAGCACTGAACTGCTCAAATATCATCAGTGTTGTGGGAACTTTCAACAGCGTATTACCTACTGTGGTTGAACAATATCAGCCGTTCGACGTTGTATTTATCGACGGTCATCACGAAGGTACGGCAACGTTGAACTACTTTGAAAGACTGCTGCCGAGTCTTTCCCGAAATGCTGTTGTAGTGTTTGATGATATCCACTGGTCAGCAAGTATGAAGAATGCGTGGAAACACCTGATCAATCACCGACGCGTGAAATACGCCGTCGACCTTTTTCAGCTTGGAATCGTTATCGTCTCATGAGGAACCTATGTCTGTTACCATACAAGAAGTAGAACATATAGCCAAACTGGCAAAACTGGAATTCACTGACGAAGAAAAAGAAAAATTCACCCATCAGTTGAATCAGATTCTTCACCACATGGAGAAATTGAACGAACTCGACACATCAACTGTCGAACCGCTCTCTCACGTCATTGAATTACAAAATGTCTTCCGCGAGGACAGCGTGAAGCCGTCCATCTCAACGGAAGAAGCGTTGAAGAATGCGCCGGATAAGACTGACGAATATTTCAAAGTGCCGAAAGTTATCGGATAAGCAGACTTTTCCGTATCTCAACTATTGGGAAAATCTTAATGACCCTATGAACATCATCGCCATTATCCCTGCCCGTTATGCATCAACACGGCTTCCCGCAAAGCCGCTGGCAGATATTTGCGGCAAGACAATGATTCAACGTGTGTATGAACGGGCACAGAAATCAACACTGATTAACGACGTTATTGTAGCAACCGATGATGAACGCATTGCCGCTGTTGTCAAATCATTCGGCGGAAAAGCGGAGATGACTCCACCGAACATTCACAGCGGCAGTGACCGCATTGCACTGGTTGCAAAGCACACCACTGCCGATCTTGTTGTGAACGTGCAGGGAGATGAACCATTGATTGATCCGCAGTTGATCGATGAAACTATTCAGGCGCTGATCGACGATCAGAATGCTGTTGTTTCCACTGCGGTGAAACAAACGCTGTCCCACGAAGATGTGTTCAATCCGAGCGTCGTCAAAGCAGTGCTTGATGTTAACAACTATGCCCTGTACTTCAGCCGCTCGCCTATTCCGCATCGGCGCGATGCGAAAAAAGATACCGACTGGTTCAACGGCACGCCGTTTTACAAGCACTTCGGTCTATACGTGTATCGCGCGGAATTTTTGCAGAAGTTTACCACGCTGACACCAACGCCGTTAGAGGGAGCGGAAAAACTTGAGCAATTGAGAATTCTTGAACATGGCTACAAAATAAAATGCGTTGTTACCACCTATGAATCATTTCCGGTTGATACGCCGGAAGATTTGAAGAGAGTTGCTGAGTATCTGAGTCGTTGAGCAATTCCGCAACCATAAAGGTGGCTTCTATAATTTTTGAAAATCTGTTGATCCAAACATCTAATATCTAAAATCTTAACTATGGCACATCCACACGTCAAATATATTTTCATTACCGGCGGTGTTGTTTCGTCGCTCGGCAAAGGAATTGCCGCCGCATCACTCGGACTTCTGTTGAAATCCCGCGGATTGCGTGTAACGATCCAAAAAATGGATCCGTACATCAATGTTGATCCCGGTACCATGTCGCCGTATCAGCATGGCGAAGTGTACGTTACCGACGACGGTGCAGAAACCGATCTCGATCTCGGTCATTATGAACGCTTTCTTGACATCAACACCTCGAAGATGAACAATGCAACGACGGGACAAATTTACTACGAAGTAATTTCCAAAGAACGGCGCGGCGATTACCTTGGGGCAACCGTGCAGGTCATTCCGCATATCACCGATGAAATTAAACGGCGCATTGGACAACTCGGCGCCACAGGAAAGTACGATGTTGTCATCACTGAAGTCGGCGGTACGGTTGGTGATATTGAATCGCTTCCTTTTCTTGAAGCAATCCGCCAGTTCATGTTGCAAATCGGAAAACGAAACGCCATCAACATTCACGTTACACTTATTCCGTTCATCAAGTCTGCCGGCGAAATTAAAACCAAGCCGACGCAACACAGTGTTAAAACACTTCTTGAGATTGGAATGCAGCCGGACATTCTTATCTGCCGAACAGAACGGAGACTGTCACGCGAAACACGGGAGAAGATCGGGCTCTTCTGCAACGTTGAATCTAACGCCGTCATTGAAGGACGCGATGTTGAATCTATTTACGAAATTCCTCTCGCCTTCGAAAAGGAAGGCCTCGATAACATTGTTCTTGAGAAACTGAACATCAAAGCCGGTAAACCCGATTTGCGGAAATGGAACCGTTTTGTTCACCGCGTAAAAAATCCGAGTGACCGGGTAACGATTGGTTTTGTCGGAAAATATACAGAGCTGAAAGATGCGTACAAGAGCATCAGTGAAGCCTTCCTTCATGCCGGTGCAGAAAATGATGTTGCGGTCGATGTTAAATGGATTCGTGCAGAAGAAATTGATCAACAGAATGTGAAGGAGCACCTGCACGATGTTCATGGATTACTCGTTGCGCCCGGTTTCGGCATTCGCGGCATTGAAGGGAAAATCAAAGCCATTCAGTATGTACGGGAAAATAAGATTCCTTTCCTCGGCATTTGTCTCGGCATGCAATGCGCGGTGATTGAATTTGCGCGTAATGTGTGCGGATTAAAAGGCGCAAACAGCACAGAGTTTAAGAAGACAAAATACAACGTCATTGATATGATGGCGGATCAGCGAAGCATTAAAAATATGGGAGGAACAATGCGGCTGGGCGCGTATCCGTGCGTTATCCAAAAGGGAACGAAGGCGTACGCCGCATATAAAAAAGAATTTATCTCCGAACGTCACCGTCACCGCTATGAAGTGAATAATAAGTTCAGAAAAATTTTGCAAGAACATGGAATGGTCTTCAGCGGCATTTCGCCGGATGGAAATCTGGTGGAAATTGCAGAATTGAAAGATCATCCGTGGTTTGTCGGTTGCCAGTTCCATCCGGAATTGAAATCTCGCGCACTTGCACCGCACCCGTTATTCCGGGACCTTGTGAAGGCGGCGGTGGAGTTTAGCAAGAGAACGAAGTAGTTAAGTTTGTGAGTAGTTGAATAATTAGTTCTCATAACCTTGCGAAAGTTCAAAAAAGAATTGTAAAACCTTCGCAAGGTTTGTTTCCGTTCACTTCGTTGTCTTTGCAGACGGCGTTCCTGTTGCAACAGGCGGAATCCACAATGAAGTGAGCATCCATAAAGTAGAACCGCGGTATAAACAATTCGCACCGTGGCGGGCGCTTCTCTACACAGTTCCTGCAATGATGAGGAAGAGGTATCGGTTCATATCTGTGTCATTGTTTGAATGCCGAAGCAAAACGGTTGAACATCCGCGCGTATTATCTTTTTACACACACAGCACAATCTCTCTATGTAAAACAAGGATGGATAGAAATGGAACGATTGCAACATAACAATAAGAATATTGTTGTGATGAGCAAAATTCTGTCTCCCGATAACCAAGAATTCCGTAGTAAACACCGTTTTTAACTTCCACTCTTTTCCCGTACCTTGCTTCATGCTCTCCAACTACTTTACATTGTACCACCTTGTGCAAGAATTCGATCGGCTGTACAAAGATGCTGTGATTGCCGAAGTATATTCACAGGAAAAGAACACTCTCTCCGTTGTCGTGTATCTTCCTCAACCGCACACAATCACAATATCCTGTGCGGCGCGAAAAAACTTCATCGTTGCACGCGAAGGAATGTTCAGGTCGCGAAAGAATTCGATCGATCTTTTCGCTTTGTTGATTAACACCCGCATTCATTCTGTGTACATCGATGCGCAAGATCGAATTGTGTACCTGCACACTGACAATAATCAATTCCTCCTTGCTGAATTGTTTGGTGCCCGCGCAAATGTTGTGCTGTGTGATAGTGGTGGCTCTGTCATCGACGCATTTCTCTCTAAGAAAGAACTTGTCGGCGCTCACCGTACATTGCAATATAAATCGCTCCCGTTAACAGTGGAACACTTTCTTCCCGCACCGGAGTTTATGCGCTCTGCGTTCTCAACGGACGAACCTGCTCTTCGTGTATTGAAAAATATGATTCCTAAACTTGGTTCGGAATTAGCAAAAGAAGTTTTGTACCGTGCCGGCGTTGCTAACGATTCTTCATCGCTCTCGGTTCAACAGAGTGATAGTGTATATTCAGAAACACAACAACTGCTTCACGAACTGCTACAGCCGACTCAGCGCTTAATGCCGGCGATTTATTTTGATAACACTACACCGGTTATATTTTCACTCATTCCTCTGCGGCATTGTCCGGAATTGACTGTGACATCGTACGATACTATCACTACAGCACTTCAACACTTTGTACGGTTTACGGCTTCTGCCGATGTATTCAACCGGCAGAAGAAAGAAATTCTACAGTGGCTGAATCGGGAAAATGCAAAAATTGAAAGAACACTCGCGGCTGTTGAGAAAGAACTTTCTGCCGCTTCACGCGCTGATGATTATGAGTTGTTTGGGAAACTGTTAATGGCAAATCTCCATTCTCTTTCCAAAGGAATGAAATCCGTGGTCCTGCAAAATTCGTTCTCTGGTAAAGAAGAAATCACTGTGTCACTTGACCCGACATTAACTCCCGTACAGAATGCAGAACGTTACTTTCACAAGGCAAAATCCTCAACATCGGCACGAGAGGAAGCGACCGAACGGCTCAACGAACTTCAACACCGCAAGCAACTGGTTGGCATGCTCATTCAACGAGCCGGTGACGCAGACAACAGTACTTCATTAAAAAATTTTCTACAATTGTATAGAACAGAGTTACTCCACCTTGGTTATATGACCGAACAAGAACAGAAAAAATTACCGCCGTTTAAGATGTTTACTGTAGACGGCGGTTTTACAGTGTATGCAGGAAAGAGTTCCGAAAACAATGATTTGTTGACACTGAAGTACGCAAAACCGAATGATCTGTGGTTTCATGCACGCGGCTCAAGTGGATCCCACGTTGTTCTCAAAGTGGGAACCGGCAAAGGAAAACCGACAAAAAAATCTATTGAACAAGCAGCTGCAATCGCTGCATATTACAGTAAAATGAAGAATGCTACACAGGTACCGGTGGCAATGACGGAAAAAAAATACGTCAGAAAACCCAAAGGGGCACCGGCAGGAACTGTTGTGATTGAGAAAGAAAACGTTATATTTGTAAAACCAGGATTACCGGAAGGACCATCCCCATGGCGGTAAAAATCCTTATTGTTGATGACGATCCCTACATCCGTTCTTTCCTTCAAAAACGGCTGGGCGCTCTTGGATATCAGGTGTTGCTTGCCGACAACGGTGAAACGGCATTTCAAATAGCCAAACAAGAACGTCCGCATCTGATTGTTTCCGACCTGATGATGCCGAAAATGGACGGCAAGGAATTGTGTGAACGGATTAAGAAGGACGAAAATTTAAAATACACCTACATCATTCTTCTCACAGCGCGCGATTCAGCAGAAGAAAAAATAGAAGGAATGGAGCGAGGCGCTGATGATTTTATGACCAAACCGTTTAACGACAAAGAATTGTTTGCGCGCATTCAAGTAGGGCTTCGTATTACGGCATTGCAACAAGAACTGGCTCAGTACCAGCACGAAAAGGCAATCTCCGAATTAGCAGTAACACTCGGACATGAAATCAACAATCCACTCGGCATCATTATGCTCACCTTGCAGGTAATGAGAAAAAAGATCGGCACTGAACGGGAAAAGGAATTGCTCGCCGACATTGAAACCGCATTAGCCAACGGACATCGTATTTCCGAAATTGTGAAACGGCTCTGCTCGATTGAAGACCTGCAATTCAAACCATATCTCAAAAATTCAGACATCAAGATGCTGGATCTTACTGGTAAGCCCTAACGTTGAAATTCCAAATTTCAAAAGACACCTTCCAATGGTATTGCTTCGGTAAAACTCTTCTCCGTACAGTACGTTGTTTAATTATCGGAATATCTTTTACCACGCTGATTTCCGCCCAGGAAAAATTTTATTTCTACAAGGGAACGACATACGGCTCCGAATCAATGATCAATCCGGGTTCGCTCATCATCAATGCCGGATTCGATATCTTGCAATCGGCAACACATTCGAGGGTACTCTCAACCATCTCTTTCAACAATGGAGCAACCAATGTATGGAAAAATCTTCGCGACCCGTTCACACAAATAGATAAGTTCGGTTGGAATCGTTTTATCAGTCAGGAAATTTTTCCGCTTCATTTTACTATCGAAAAAGCCCAGTGGTTTCCTAATTACACTCTTCATCTCATCGGCGGCGGAATGGATGCACGCATGATGTACGAGTGGTACCTGTATCACGATATTCCTTATCCAACACTGTGGGCAGGATTAACCGTCGCCGCATATCACTTCATCAATGAAGCTGTAGAAAATGATATCTTTACCGGTCCCAACGTTGACCCGATTGCCGATATTTATTTCTTCAATCTGACCGGTTCTTTGTTGTTCACCTCCGACGCTGTAGCAGAATTTTTCAGTAAAACATTGAACATGACAGCGTGGCCCGGTCAACCGGCATGGAATCCTGCTTACAACACACTCGAAAACAATAGTCAGTTCTACATCATGAAGTACAAACTGCCGTTCGCCCAGCGCACAAGGTTGTTCTATCACTTCGGCGATAACGGAATGTTGGGACTTTCCTTTCTGCGTGATAACAATGAAAGTATCACCGTCAGCGCAGGATTTGCTACGCGCGAACTGCGCACCGTTGACATCACTAATGGCGCACGCACTGTTACCGTTTCACTCGGTTGGATCGCAGGAATTTTTTATGACAGAGAAAATTCTCTACTCTGGTCAGTTATGGCGTCAAATCGCGTTAACGAAAAAGTGCGGTTGAATATTTACCCAGGGGTAGTCAATCTCTTCGGAGGATCAGTCGGATTTTTCGCCAGTGTCGGACGTGGAGATCATTTTATTACAGGCATTACAGTGCGGTATTCGCCACTTGGACTTGCATACCGCAGCAGCACGCCGCCAAAACCGGCGTTGTAAAGCCATAACGGTATTTCTAAACACCGGCGTAATAATGATATCTCTAAAAGAGATGTCATCGTTTGTACGTGTTTCTTTTGCAGAGCGCTATCTTCTAAACAGATGTTAGAGATGCCCATAAGTAAAACCTTGCAAATCTTGTAGACCTGCCAAGATTAGTAAACATAGCGCGAAAAACATAATTTTTCTTTTCATTCTCCTCATTGCTTCTTACATTTTCGCAGTATGACAAACATAAAAAATAAAACAGTATTCATCACCGGTGCTTCATCGGGCATCGGAAGATCGACGGCAATCAAATTTGCCGAACTCGGAGCCAATATCCTCATCTGCGCACGACGAAAAGAGCGCCTCGATGAACTTGCCAAAGAAATCGCTGCGCGGTACAACGTTCATGTTTTTGCCTTTCGGCTTGATGTACGACATCAGCAAGGAGTAGAACACACACTGAAGACGCTTCCGGCAGAGTGGAAAAAAATTTCCATCCTCGTCAACAATGCGGGATTATCGCGCGGGCTGAATACCATTCAAGAAGGATCAATTGAAGATTGGGATGAGATGATTGATACGAATGTGAAAGGATTGTTGTACGTAACGCGCGCAGTACTGCCGGGAATGATCGAACGGAACGAAGGGCACATTATCAACCTCGGATCCGTCGCCGGACGCTGGGTATATCCAAAAGGAAATGTGTACAATGCTTCAAAATTTGCTGTGCGTGCATTGACTGAAGGAATGAAGATGGATGTACTCGGCACACCAATCCGTGTAACAACAGTCGATCCCGGTTTGGTGGAAACAGAATTCAGCATTGTGCGCTTTCACGGAGATGCTGAACGAGCATCGCAAGTGTACAAAGGATTAACACCGCTCTCTCCTGACGATATTGCCGATGCTATCGTATGGGCGGCAACACGACCGGCGCATGTAAATATCAATGAAATTGTGTTAATGCCGGTTGACCAGGCGTCGCCAACGTTGGTGAACAGAAAAAGCAATTGATAATGAACGACTGATGTTACACTCTACGAGCCGTTCAACAAATCTACGATTCATCGAATCATTAACAATGTAACGGAGAACCAATGAGAATTTTTATTTTTGCCTGTATTGCTCTCACAGCGTTCAATTTTTCTTTTTCAAAGCAGAAAAATGATTACACCAAGACGTTAAATGATATTGCTGAAAAGTACGTTCGGCTGATATTAGACATCGGTCAGATTGATCCTGATTACGTTGATGCGTACTATGGACCGAAAGAATGGCAAGAGGAGTCCGCCGCAATGAAACATCAGCCAACCGCACTGCTCGATCGGGTTAACGCGTTGCTGATGAGTGTCAACAACGTTCGCGTTCCCACGAGCGATAAAAGATCCGTATTGCGAAAAACATATCTCACCAAACAACTTATTGCCGCACAAACTCGCATTGAAATGCTGAATGGGAAAAAATTCACTTTTGATGAAGAGGCACGACTGTTGTACGACGTCGCACCTCCGAAATATTCCGAAAAGCATTTTAGCGATATTATTCAGCAACTCAACGCCGTTCTTCCGGAGGATACAGGAACTATTGCTCAACGGTATCAAACATTCCGCAACCAGTTCATCATCCCCACAGAAAAACTCGACACTGTCTTCACCGCCGCAATTACTGAATGCCGCAAACGAACAAAGCAGATGATCACACTGCCGGAAAATGAACACTTTGTTGTTGAGTACGTGACTGATAAACCGTGGAGCGGATACAATTGGTATAAAGGCAACGCCTACAGCGTCATTCAGGTGAACACCGATTTCCCGATTTTCATCGACCGTGCCGTTGATCTTGCCGCGCATGAAGGATATCCCGGCCACCATGTCTATAATGCGCTGCTTGAATCGGAATTGATGAAGAACAACGGATGGATTGAGTTCTGCATCTATCCCTTATTCAGTCCGCAATCGCTGATTGCTGAAGGAAGCGCGAATTACGGCGTTGATGTTGTTCTGCCAAAAGAGGAGCGAATGAAATTTGAAAAGGACGTGCTCTTTCCTCTTGCCGGACTTGATGCAAACAAAGCCGACCAGTATTATCGCGTTCAATCGTTGGTGGCGGAATTGAACTACGCCGGTAACGAAGCCGCGCGCGGATATTTAAACGGCACGATGACAAAAGAACAAGCAATTGATTGGCTGGTGAAGTACGGTTTATTTGAACCAAAACGCGCCGAACAGCGTCTTCGCTTTATTGAAAAATACCGCAGTTATGTCATCAATTATAATTACGGACAGGATCTGGTAAAACAGTACGTTGAGAAGAAGGCCGGAAAAAATGCTACTGCTGAAAAACGATGGAGCGTGTTTGTGGAACTACTTTCTTCGCCAAGAATGCCTGGAGGATTGAAGTAAAATTTGGAAATACTGTGTCACCGCAGCAGCAATTTGTCAATGACTAGAAATTGAGCGTCTGCGCCATTTCGTACACTGATTGCCGTTCCTCTTTCCAAAGATTCTCGCGGCGCACTTGTTCGAGTTCCTGCCGCTGAAGGTAGCGTTTGTACTCACTGTTTGTTGAAGTAACTGCCTCGTTCAATAGGGGCAGATAACGTATGGCAACCTCCTGAAGCGGGCAATGAATAACAAGAAATCCTCTATCCACTCCTGCTTCTGTTGTCTTTTCTTCTGCTTGTGTAGAGGAAGTTTTTGATTTCCATTCCCGTTCAAAAATAATTTTCCACACCTGAGATGGAATTCCCGACAACTCGAAATAGATGTTATATGCCGTATCCGATCTGTTTACCTTCTGCGTTTTGTCTATGTTCAATCCAATAATTTTTATTTCGACGGCAGATGTGGGTATTTTTGTTTCTTTAAGTTCTCGCATGTGACACCTCGTTGACATTAGATTCCAACTATTACTGTGATGGTCTCTTTACCTGAACCTGTTCTTTTGTTTGAACTTTTTTGCCGGTGTTGGTGAAATGCCAACCATTTTCCACACCGGTTGATACGCCAGAAACATCGTAACTAATGCTTACATCGCTGTTCCGAAAAACACTGGGTCTCGCGGCGGCTGTTCTGTTTTATAATGCCGTCGGGTATTCCATTTCGCCGATCTGAGAACGAAGGTTCAATTTGATAATTCATCGATCCATCTTCTTTCTCTCGAGAGGGAGAACTTCCGCGTCGAAGTCTTCCTTGGTACTTATTGTTATTCATAGATGTTCTTTCATATAGGACGAAACGCCTTGTTCGCGTCCTTCTGATGATTAATTTGTGAAAAGTAAACTCTAGATATTTCCAACTGGAACATCCTCTCCAAACCTTTTCCCACAGTCACTGTGAAATGTGATAAAAGCAGAGTACAACGATGATAGATCAATCTCTTCCTTTCCTGAGCTAATAGCAAGGTATTTAATTTATTTATTTTTGAAATACGTGGCTCAGCATTAGGATTTGACAATTATTATGCCTATGTTGTAGAACCAATTAACAGTACACCGTCTTTGTTTACTGGCAGACAATTTTCTGCAGATGATGAACCCCGTTTGTTTCCTTCTCAGGTTAAAACGCCATCAATACAGAATATGATCATTGTGAACACTTGTTCAGAATGATTGGTTGAAAAGACTCTATCTTCGGCGTACACCATGCCCAACGGTATGTTGGGTTTTACAAATCTCAGAAAGGATGTGTTCCATGGAAAAAGGAACAGTCAAATGGTTCAATGCAGCAAAAGGCTTCGGCTTTATTTCGCGTTCAGAAGGAAACGAAGATGTTTTCGTTCACTTCAACGCCATTAAAAGCGAAGGATACAAAAGCCTGAATGAAGGCGATGCTGTAGAGTTTGATGTCGAAAAGGGTCCCAAAGGACTTCAGGCAACAAACGTTAGTCTCGCTCGATAACGCGACACTTAACAGAATCAGGCATACACAATCCCGTCAGTCGACGGGATTTTTTTATCCTGTTCCCACCGTAGTCTAACCACAGAAAGTGTTAAATTTTCATACTGTTTTGTCCTGTTTGCTCTTCAATTATATTTCTCCCCTCTTGCATTCACGCTCATCCTGCTGTACTTTAATGCAGTAATACACTGCATGACTTGGGGTCACCCGCTATTCTTCAACGCCGCCAAATAGGTTGCGGCATAGTGTCACACTTCGGTGCGTCCCGATAAAACAGATCGAGACATGCTCAGTGTAACGAAAGCGAGGTTACCGATGGAAGACAAATCTCTTCACCCCGAATCCCTGATGATGTCGTACGGTTATGTGCCGGAATGGTCTGAGGGAGCAATCAAGTGTCCCATTTTTCAAACGTCAACGTTTGTTTTTAAGACTGCCGAAGAAGGGAAAGCATTTTTTGAAGTAGCGTACGGCAAACGCGAACCGCACTTAGGTGAAAAACTCGGCCTCATCTACAGCCGTATCAACAATCCCGATCTGGAAATTTTAGAGAACCGCTTAACATTGTGGGACGGCGCAGAAGATTGCGCTGTATTTGAAAGCGGCATGTCGGCAATTTCTACCACACTGCTGGAATTTTTGAAACCCGGCGATCTGCTGTTGTATTCGCTTCCACTCTACGGCGGCACGGAACATTTCATTGAAACCGTACTGACGAAGTTCGGCATTCACGTTGTCCATTTCAAAACCGGACAGTCGCACGAAGAACTTGCCGAGATCATCCGCAAGAGCGGAAAAGCGGACAAACTGAAAATGATCTATCTCGAAACGCCGGCAAACCCCACGAACGATCTTATTGATATTGCCTGTTGTGCACAACTGGCGAAAGAATTTTCCTCCCCAACCAATCGCGTACTTGTTGCGGTTGACAACACATACTTCGGTCCGCTCTGGCAACATCCCCTCAAACTTGGAGCGGATATTGTGCTCTATTCGGCAACCAAATACATCGGCGGACACAGCGATGTGATCGCCGGGGCAGTGCTCGGTTCCAAAGAGATCATCAAACGTGTAAAATCGCTCCGCACGTTTTTGGGTTCAATGGCAGGACCGTGGACCGGCTGGCTGCTTCTGCGCAGTCTTGAAACTTTGAAACCTCGGATGGAAACCCAGGCACGCAACGCACAACGTGTTGCGGAGTTCCTTGCTCAACATCCAAAAATCGAAAAAGTGTACTACCTCGGCTTTCTCAATGAAAGTAACCCGAAGCAGTACGAAATTTTCAAGAAACAATGTCTTTCGGCGGGAGCGATGTTGTCGTTCGACATTCGCGGAGGAGAAAAAGAAGCCTTTCAATTCTTGAATAACCTAAAATTGATAAAACTTGCGGTCAGTTTGGGAAGCACGGAGAGTCTTGCTGAACATCCTGCAACGATGACACACTGCGATGTACCGGAAGCAGAAAAGAAAGAATTAAACATCAGCGATAAACTTATTCGATTGTCAATCGGCGTTGAACATTACGAAGATTTAATTTGGGATATCAGTCAGGCGCTCGATCACGTAGTGCTTGAGAGGGAAATATTCGACATTACGTCGAGGGAATTAGAAGCGGTGTAAAACGTTCAGAGATGACCGTCACCTCTAAGGTGACGGTCATCTACCCTCATTTCAACGGCTGATTACCGATTCCTTTTTTCTTCATCAACGCTTCAATCTCAGCAATTTCTCTCGGCGCACCCGCAGAAAGATTTTCATTTCCTGTTTCTGTAACAAGAATAACATCTTCAATCCGCACGCCGATATTCCAGTATTTCTGGTCAACGCCTTCACTGTTTTCCGGAATATAAATGCCCGGCTCCACTGTGTACAGCATGCCGGGAACAAGTTTCTCCTGACCGACATCGTGAACATTGAGTCCCACCGGATGGCCAAGACCGTGGTTGAAAAATTTTTTGAATGCCATTCCCGTTTTGCTGTTGGTTATGCCAAGTGCAAACAACCCTTCCGCAATAACGGAATCAGCCGCGGCAGTAACTTCATTCCACAACACACCGGGTTTGATCGTTGCAATGGCGGCATTCTGCGCATTCAGCACAATCTGGTAAATCTCTTTTTGTTCTTTCGTGAATTTTCCATTGGCGGGATAGGTCCGTGTGACATCGCTCGAGTAGCCGCGGTATTCGGCGGCGCAATCGGAAAGGACGATGTCGCCATTGTTGATTTTCTTCCTGTTCGTGTTGTAGTGAAGAATCACCGAGTTTTCTCCCGCGCCGTTAATGCATGGGTAGCCGTAATACTCCGCTCCCTGCCGTTGAAACACGTACTCGTACAACGCCTGCAATTCATATTCATACATTCCCGGTTCCACCGACATCATCGCTTGATTGTGGGCAACGACGCTGATGTGTGTTGCTTTTCGGAGCATCTCGATTTCATTCTTCGATTTCACAATGCGCATGGTGTGAACCATCGCGTTCGGATCACGCAGTTCAATTTTTGAGTTCCGACGTTTCACGTTATCAACAAATGATTGAATCGGCGAGAGCAGTTCCAACAGCGTTCCCGTTACATCCGACGTAACCGGTTGTGCGTACAAATAGGAAATTCCCGAAAAAAGCAGGCGTTGGAAAAGTGATTTAAACTTATCGTTTGTAAGCGCGGTTTGTACGCCGAGCAGTTTCATCGCTCCTTCGGTACCGTAGCGTCGTCCTGTCCACGCCTCGGCATGCGGATCGCGGTTCTGGACAAATAACATTTCGTTGACTGTTTGTGTGGTCGAATCGTTAATCCGTACCGACATGCCTTTGGGGATCAGCATCAGTATGGCATTCGGCTCAGTAAATCCGGTCAGATAATAAAAATTGTCCGCCTGACGGTAGAGATAATTCACATCGCCGTTTCGCATCTGTTCCGGAGCAGAGTAAAATATCGCCGCTGCATTGGGTCCTATCATTGACATTACCGAATCTCGTCGTGCTTTATACTCGGAAGGTGGAATCAGATCGGTGTCGTACTGAAGGTATTTCAGTTCGTTCTGCTGAGCAACAAGAAACGATAGCAGTGTGGTAAGAAGAAGAATTATTCTCATCGGCTTTCCTTTTATTGAATGATAAGTAGTGTGATAATTCTGCCATATCTTTTGACGATTTACGAAAATTACTTCAGCACTATTAACTTATTTGCAGTGAAAAAATTGTTTGATACGAGCGTGTAAAGATAGATTCCGCTGGAGAGGTTGTTTGCGTTCCATTCCAGAGTATACTCGCCAGCGGTTAATTCTTCATCAACAATGGTCGCGACTTCTTTTCCCAACAGGTCAAACACCTTCAATGTAACGGGCGAAGAATTCCGAAGAGCAAAGCGAAAACTGGTTGTCGGATTGACCGGATTGGGAAAATTTTTCAACATACCAAGCGATGATTCGTTTGGCGGCAATATTTTTTTCACTTTTGTCGTTGCTGTTGGAGAAATGATGATGACGCAACGTGTGATGTCGTCCGATGTCAGGTAAAGATTGCCGCGTGTATCGGTCTCCAAACCAACCGGCCTTCCCCACGTTATTTTCGAAATGGAATCGGTAAGAAATCCTCTCACAAAGTCTGCAACATAATTTGCCGTCGTATCGCTTTCATTATCAAAATCAACATAGACAACTTTGAATCCCGTCGCGTACGTTCTATTCCACGAACCGCGATAGGCGACAAACGCGCCGTTACGGAATTGTTTCGGGAATGACGGATTGGCAAACTCAATTGCCATGGGCGCGCTGTGTGCCTGCACGAGTGCGGCAGGTTGCACCATTGATTTCACTTTTGCGCTGTCTTCTGCCGTCAATGGGAGAAGATCTGAATACCCTCCCGGCTTTGTAAAATCAACCCACACGCCGTGAGCATACGCGTACGGGTAGCCGTAAAATCCTCCGTCTCGCACAATGTCAATCCATTCCGGGGGAATATCATCTCCCTGCCAGTCGAAGCCGTTATTGGTCGCCCACAGTTTGCCGTTGCGCATTGTCATTCCGATGGCATTACGGCATCCGGTCGCAAATACACGCCGTCCTGTTCCATCGTCATTCCACTCTTCGATGATTGCGCGAGATTCCTCTCGGCACGCATTGCAGAGTGAACCAATGGAAAGATACATTTTCTTCTTTTGGGGATCGAAAAGAATCGTTCGTGTGTCGTGCCCTCCTCCTCCCTGTTGTCCTCCGGCAACCATTGAGACGAAGGTCGTCTTCGTTTCGTAGAATCCGTCGCCGTTAGCATCCGTGCACTTTGTTACTTTCGTTTCTTCGGCAACATACATAGCGCCGTTGTAGAATTTTACATCATGCGATTTGCTGAAACCGGACGCAACAACAATTGCAGTATCGGCAACACCGTCGTAATTTTTATCTGGAA
>JBFMDF010000012.1:0-18136 GCA_040753935.1 Bacteroidota bacterium
GGTGTTCGCTCAAAACACGGCCGGTGATGCCGCTACCATTGAACCGCGGTATATTATAGATACGCCAACGGCAGGATTGCTCAAGCGCGGCGCATTTTCCTTCGAATCAAATTTTTTTCAAGATGGCGGTGTGATGTTTGGCCTGTACGCCGGAGCGTTAGATCGTTTAACATTCGGTGTTTCCTATGGCGGTGTTGGAATAATCGGTAAGGGGGAAGTGAACATGCAAAAACTTCCCGGCGTCATGGTAAAGTATCGTCTGTTTGACGAAACCGAAGCGATGCCTGCCATTGCGTTTGGATTTGATTCGCAAGGGAAGGAGACATACATCGATTCACTCGAACGGTTTACAATTAAATCGCGCGGAATTTTTATTGCTGCAAGTAAAAATTATTCGTTTCTCGGCTTTCTCTCGTTCCATGGTGGAGTGAATTGGAGCATGGAAAAGAAAGACGGCGATAAAGATATGGATGTTTTTGCCGGTGTTGAAAAATCTATTGGACAGGAATTATCGTTGTTAGCAGAATATGATTTTGCTTTTAATGATAACCATGGCAGCGCCTATGGAAAAGGGAACGGATACCTTAACGCAGGGTTGCGCTGGTCATTGGCAAGCGGTCTGACGCTTGGATTCGACCTGAAAAACATTGTAAAAAATCAAAATAACGTCACATTCGCAAACCGGACATTAAAGGTTGAATACGTCCGAACATTTTAGAATTGGAAGAACATCCAGAATCTTTACAATCTCTGAAAAAAGGAAAAACTCACCATACCCCTTGCTTCTTATTTGTTAATCCTGCAATATACAGTTGGTGTCCAACCCGTGGGAATGAATTTATAGTGTAAGCTGTTCAATAGAATGAACAAATGACGAGGTGCGTTATGAAAACAGCGGTGAAATTTCTCCCTCTGATTGTTATCTTCAGCGGTGTAGCATTCTCCGGTTGCTATACCGAACTCGCCACAACCGATAACGATGGTGACGAATATTACGCCAACTCCGACACAACCTATGATGAAAGTGGCAATGTCGTCATTAACAACAATTACTATCTGGATGACAACTACCGCCGTTCACGCTTCAGAGTTTCTTTCAATTATTACTTTCCGTCATATCATTCATCATGGATAGCAAGTTATTACTATTCGTATTATGATGAATGGTATTGGGGATGGCACCGCCCATGGTGGTGGTATCACTATTACCCGTACTATACTGTTATTTATCCGACTCCGTGGTGGCCCCCGATTTATGATCCGTGGTACCCGTATTGGTACTATCCGGCCGTCGTGTATTATCCGCCGTACTATTATCCTCCGTACTACGGCTATAATCCGCCGGTAACGACCGGACGAGTTCGCACTGATGGTTCAACACGCGATCAGCGTGATCCGGGAGAGCGAGCCCGTCCAATTCCAACAACACCTTCGCCAGGTACAACGGTAGCTGCCGGTGGAACAGAAGTGCGGGAGCGAATTCCGACAGAACGTGCAACGACAATAAACGAGCGGGAACGGGAAAAACCGTGGTGGGAAAAAATAGGCGGTGCACAACAAGTTGAACAACGCAAACGGGTGGTTGACGAACCAAGGCGTTCGGAAGAACGAACAGATCGTGCCGCGACACCCCCTCCGGTACGAGTAAAACCACGTGAAGACAGAAAAGTGGAAGAGGGAACGAAAAATGAAACGCCAAGGTATCATCCGCCACGAAGAAGCACACCGCAAAACGATCAGCCGCCAGCCGAACGTCCGCGCGATGAGAGACGTTCGTATTCGCCGCCACAACGGCAAGCTCCGCCTCCATCATCTGCACCGAGAAGCAACGGCGGCGGAACTTCAGGTACAGGACAAAACAATGGCGGAAGAAAAAGGGCTGATTAACGTATGAAAACACATACTATCATTTTTGGGATTGTAGTTAGTGCTGCACTCTTTTTCGGCGGGTGTTATACCGTATTAATGACACCCCAAGAATTTACACAACTACGTCGGGAAAGTGTTGCTGTTAAACCAGACGCATCGTACAGCTTAAACTACAATCAAAGCTGTCTTTCCTGTCACAGCAGAGCAGAACTTGATGAGCGATATGTAGAATGGAAATACTACGGAGTAACAACTGCCCACAATGGAATTATTCTTGATCCAACAGCGTGGAATACACCGTACGCCTCGCCATTGTATGAACCCGATCCGTACGGGTGGTACAACCCAGTCCCTTCGCAACCGTGGTGGGTTCCGCCGGCGACTTCTGTTGTTGGGGGAGGACAATCGGCAACGAACGCAGGGACTGGAAATCGAGTTCGAGAAACCGGCTCAACAAGAGATGACCGCAAAACGCGCGAGCGTCCGCATACCAATACAACGCCAACACAGGCATCACCATCACAACCTGTTGGCGGAACAACATCGTCGGCACCAACAAATCCTCCTCCAGCAACGTCGGTTTCAACAACTCCTTCAACACAAACACCGCAGCCAGCGTCGAGTACGGGAACAACTGAGCGGAGCAGAACTGAAACCAAATCAGACGATAGCGGCAACAGAACACGGAACAGCGGCTCGTCGCGCGATTCCAGCAGCGGCAACAGACCCAGATAAAATTTTTTCTTGAGGATAGTATGAAGAACGTCAAGCACATTATCATCATCACACTATTCATTTGGTTGAATGCCTCAGCACAATTTTCAGAAGATGCATTGCGGTACGCTACGCATGGTACCGGGGTTGGTTCAAGAGCGCTTGCAATGGGTAATGCGTATATTGGCATTGCAGATGATTACAGTGCATCAATATGGAATCCCGCCGGGCTTGCACAATTACGGCGTATTGAATTTACCGGAGGAATTTCCAGTCTTGCGTTAACAGACGACGCAACCTATCTCGGCAGAAAATCGTCGGATAATGTTACTGCTACGGCGTTGGATAATGTTGGATTTGTTTTTCCCTTTCCCACAGTTCGGGGAAGTTTAGTGTTTGCCTTTGGGTACAATCGCATTGCAGATTTTGTTTCGTCGCATTCGTTTACCGGATACAACAGCCAAAGTTCAATGATTCCTACGCTCTACGATGCAGATGCAACGTACGATATTCCATACAACGTCTATCTTACCAACTCCGATGGCTATACCTCAATTCAAAAAGATGTTCAACAACGCGGTCTGGTAAAAGAAGGGGGTCACTTAGGATTATGGTCGTTTGCCGGAGCTATTGATGTTGAAGAAAACATTTCTTTCGGCATTTCATTGAACATTGTATCGGGTTCATACGATTATACGCGTAACTATGTTGAAGAAGACATCAATAATATCTATAACAACACGCAAGCATCATTGCCGCGTGATTCTGCATACCTTCGATTTAATAAATTTTATCATGATCGCTATATCAGTAGTGAACTTTCCGGTGGAGGGTTTACTTTTGGATTTATGTACCGTTCTGAACGTTATCGAATAGGTATCATTGCTAAGGCTCCGACATCTACGATGGTACGTGAATCGTATTCTGACGCAGGACAAAGTGTCTTTGATAATACCGGTTCGTGGCAGAACAACCAACCCCCCGTGACAAAGTACTCGTTCAATGCAACAAACGAATACGGTGTCAGGTCTCCGTGGACACTTGGAGTTGGTGCATCGGTATACATCCAACCGGAGTTGTTACTTGCCGGCGATGTTGAATATACCGATTGGACACAAATTGAATGGACAGATAACAGTACCTTAGAAAAAGATAATCCGTCACTTCAAAAAAATTTTAGGACAACAACAAGTTATCGGATAGGTGCTGAGTTTGATATTCCCCAAACAGACATTCGCATACGTGCAGGTTATTCGCTAACGCCTTCTCCGTACAAAAATGATCCTGCTTCATTCGACCAGTCAGTATATTCCGCCGGTGCAGGAATCTTTTTACAGCGCAATGTGGTAATTGACGGCGCTGTTGCATTTGGCTCTTATAAGTCATTCCGTAATCAATATTCATTTCCCGGTATACCTAATGCTTCTCGTACAGATGAATCGATTACAACTACTGCTGTCAATATAACGTTGAGTTATCGATTCTGATTCTATCCCATGTAGAGAATAGAAGACAAGCCGCTTCCTGAGCGGCTTGTCTATTTTTCTCCTTTACTTTCACCGCAACATTCAATAGCTTTGAAGCAACAATGAGGTATTTTTATGTTCGGCAATAAACCTTCCACTGAACAACAACAATCGCAAACCACCAAAGAAGAAATAGCCAAACACCTGCGCCTTGCAGATGAACATTTCCGCTTCAACCGATTTAATGATGCGTTAACGCAGATTGAGCTAGCGTTAAGGCTCGATCCCAAAAATCTTCTTGCACGCTCGTTTAAGGAACGGATCATTCTGATACAAAAGAGATCGCAAGGAGCCGTTCACCATGAAAAAGAGCGGGTGATGACCGAAGAAGAAAAACAAGCGTTGATCGCCCGCCTGCTTGCCTCGGCAGAAGAGTACATCCGTCAGCATAATTTTAACCTTGCTCTTGCGAAGATAGCCGAAGTGTATAAAATAGACGGGCAAAATGCTTTTGCCCGGGCGTACTCCGACCGGATAGAAGAACTGATACAGGAACAAAAAGCGAAAGCGGAAAAAATGTTCAATGTTCCTCCGAAAGAAGACCACCGGCAAAATGTTCCACCAATGCATGGAGCATTTTTTATGTACCGCGAATTGTTAAAGGAGTCGTGGATGGACGGCAAAATAACCCCAGAAGAGGAGCAGGAGTTGAAACGAGTGCGCGGTATGTTCAATATTACCGACAAAGAGCACGCGGAGATTGAACGTGAAGTGAAACTCAGTTCTTACCTCGAAGCGCTACGGCTTGCATGGCGCGACGGTGTCTTAACCGCTAACGAACGTCAGGTGCTTGAATTGATGAGACAACGGTACGGCATTACCACAGAAGAACACGCTTCACTCGAAAACCAAATTCAGGAAGTGAAAAAAGGGAGCGCGTCAAAGGCGACCATTCTTGTCGTTGATCCGGATAAAGACCATCGCACCTCGCTGTTCGGATTCTTAAAACAGCATAACTATGAAGTACTCGTTTCTGCCGATGTAGAAGATGCACTTCGAAAAGTTACCATGACCTTTCCTCACCTCGTGCTGGCGGAAGTCGTCTTTTTACCAACACAATTGGATGGGTTCGCATTATACAAGAAATTACAGGACCATGAAACACTCCGAAATACTCCCTTCTTTTTTATGACGTCAGTGCGTGATGAAAAAGTCATTCGGGCTGCAATGAGATTGGGGCTCGACATGTACTTTCCTAAACCGGTGGACCATGAATTGCTTTTGGCAGCCATCGAAGGAAAATTGAACAAGCGATGACCCCCACCGTGTTGTTGCGATTGTGTGTAGATTCAGTGAATGGCAACTGTTGTTGCTAGTATGTGATTGTAACATCGCAACCCCGGGTTTGTTCCGGTATTTTTTTTGTAAGACGGCAGTTCAAGAGACAGTTGGCAGACATCGACAACCATACTAGGAATGTAGTTATGTCCATCATTCACATTCTCGTTCAACAACTTGAAGAAGCATACCACACACAAGCATGGCACGGCACAAACCTACGCGGCGCAATTCGCGGATTAACGCTTGAACAAATTTGTTGGAGACCGTCGCCGAAGCGGCACAACATTTGGGAAATTGTTGTGCACTGTGCGTACTGGAAGTATGCGGTATTTCGCCGAATTACCGGAGAACAACGCGGCTCGTTCCCGGTGAAAGGTAGTAATTGGTTCACCCGTCCGATTGACAAATCAGGAACAGCCTGGAAACGTGATGTTCAACTGCTGGATGAAATGCATCACCAATTAGTGAATGCGGTAAAGAATTTTTCTCCTTCTTATCTCAATAAGAAAACTGCAAAGAAAAAATACACTCACCTGCAAACCATATACGGCATTGCCATGCATGATGTCTATCATACGGGACAAATTCAACTGCTGAAACGACTGCAGAAATAACGACGAACATAATTTCGAATGATGAGGTTTTGTCGAATTTCGATAGTTTCTAAAGCACGACAGGGTTCAGCCGTTTGTTTTCTAACCATTAAACTGCTACATTGCAGTAGGCAAGTTCACCGTTGTTTTTCACACCGCCATAGTTTTATCCCATGAAAATTCTGTATGCACTTATTGTCTCTATAACAATCTCTATTCTTCCACCTCTGTATGCACAATCGGCTACTTCTCCCAAAAGAGAATTTCGTGCTGTGTGGGTTGCCACTGTGACGAATATTGATTGGCCTTCCTCAAAAACATTATCCACCACATCACAAAAGAATGAAGTCATTGCGATTCTGGATAAACACAAAGCCAACAACATTAACGCCATTTTGTTGCAAGTGCGTCCTTCGTGCGACGCGTTTTACCAAAACGGATACGAACCGCTTTCTGAATGGCTTGTGGGAGTGCAGGGAGGCAACCTGAGCATCTATTATGACCCGCTGCAATTCTGGATTGACGAAGCACATAAACGAGGGATGGAGTTACACGCGTGGATCAATCCGTATCGCTCTGTTCATTCATCAAGCAGTTCCGTCCATTCAACACATATTTCCAAAACGCATCCCGAATGGAATATCAACTACGGGGGGAGTCCCTATAAATTTCTTGATCCCGGACTGCCTGAAGTGCGAGAGTACGTCGTTAAAGTAGTTATGGATATTGTCCGGCGGTACAATATTGACGGCATTCACTATGATGATTACTTCTATCCTTATGGTGGAATGTCGAATCAGGACAGTGTTTCGTGGGGGCTGTATGGTTCCGGATGGGCTTCACGGGGGGATTGGAGACGCAACAATGTAAATGTGTTTGTTGCAATGTTGCACGACAGCATCAAGGCGGTGAAGCCGTGGGTGAAATATGGAATTAGTCCGTTTGGAATTTGGCGTCCAAACAATCCTCCGGGTATTACCGGTCTTGATGCATATAACGTTATCTACTGTGATGCGTTGAATTGGATTGCCAATAAAAAAATTGATTATCTGACGCCGCAGTTGTATTGGCAATTTGGCGGCGGACAAGATTATGCGAAGCTGATGCCGTGGTGGAGTCAGCAGGTTTCTTCGGTTGGCAGACATTTATACACCGGTAATGCAGTGTATCGAATTGCCGCTGGCTCCGGTGATTGGTCTCCCACAGAAATTCAACGACAAATTGATTCCAATAGAGTCGGAGGACGTGCGCTCGGTTTTGTTGCGTTCAGTTCAAAATCGGTAACCAACAATTTAAAAGGAATACAGGATTCTCTTCGTAACAATCAATTCAAGTACAAAGCGCTGCCTCCCGCCATGCCGTGGCTAGATAATGTTCCGCCGCTTCCGCCGGTGAACTTTATTGCCTCTGTTGCCGGCAATATTGTAACACTGAATTGGCAAAAAGGCGCGACAGCATCCGACGGTGATACAAACAAATACTTTGTGCTGTATAGAGCAGTGAATGAAGTTGAAGAATTGAATATTGAAAACCCGAAGTACATCCGCTATGTCAGCATGGATGGCTCACAAAGTTTTTCCGATACAATTCCTTCGTTAAACAGCGTGCAGTATCAGGCGGTGATAACTTCGCACGATAAGTTGTGGAATGAAAGTTCAGCCGGTGCGAGAGTGTTTGTTGCACCGAGCGGCAAACCGTACTTCTCTCTGAAAAAATCATTTATCGATCTCGGCGAAGCGGCAATCGGGACAACCGTGTTTGATACAGTGTATCTCTACAATCGTGCATCACCATTGTTGAATATTACTTCAACAACCACCGGCACGCCGGTATTTTCGGCATCACCTCAAGCCAATGCAATAGCCGATAGTACGGCGTTGATTATCTCCTACACTCCGTCGAATTACGATGTTACATCAGATACCATCTTCATTACCAACAATTCCGCACTCAACACGGTAAAAATTGCAGTCAGAGGAAATTCACCGCGTCCAACGATGAAGATGGTGAACTCGAGTATTGTCTTCGGCAACGTTCGTGTGGGAGACACGCTCTGGAAGTCACTGGGAGTAACCAATCAATCTCTCAACGCTCTGAAGATTGATTCTCTTGCACTCGTACCATCGAGCAAAGGCGTCTTTCGTATTGGCACGCATTCATTTCCTCTCACCATTGCGCAGAACGACACCGTGTTGTTGACTATTGGATTCCTTCCCGACACAACAACGCTCTTTTTTGATACGCTAATGGTGTACAGCAATGCAACTAATTCACCGACAAAAGCAGTGCTCTTCGGTATCGGACAAGACCCGATGAGTGTTGAGCCGGTGACCGGATTACCGCCAACAGCGTACCATCTTGAACAAAATTTCCCCAATCCGTTTAACCCGACGACTACCTTGTCGTTCACACTGCCGAAAGCCGGCTATACAGTGTTGAAGATTTACGATGTGTTAGGACGCGAAGTGGCAACGGTTGTTGATGAAATGTTAGACGCCGGCACGCATCGGTATCAGTTTAATGGCTCCAATCTATCCAGCGGCGTATATCTGTACCGACTTGTTTCGGGCACGTATGTAGAAACGAGGAAGATGGTACTGCAAAAGTAAGGGTGCACTCAATGTAATAAATGTAAAAACCTGTTATGGTTTTAATGCCTAACAGGTTTTTCTTTTGTTATAGAGGCAAAGAAATTGATACTCGCACGTTTATTGGCTATATTCTTCATACACAGAACAAAGTATCATCAGCATGGTTGCCATATCGAATAGCAGAATCCAACAGTTACTCACATCATTGAAAACAAAACGCATCGCTGTTATCGGCGATGTAATGATTGACCATTATGTATGGGGAGTTGTATCCCGCATTTCTCCCGAAGCGCCGGTGCCGGTGGTAGAAGTGGAAAACGAATCGGTACGACTTGGCGGCGCGGCAAATGTTGCCCACAACATCACCTCGCTTGGCGCACAGGCACTGCTGATAGGCGTGGTGGGAGATGATGCCAATGGCGCTGAGTTAATACGAATTCTTAATTCCGCCAGCACCGCTTCCGATGGAATTATTGTAGATCCAACACGTCCGACGACAAAAAAAACACGGGTTATTGCGCACAACCAGCATGTTGTTCGTATCGACAGTGAACTGAAAAAAGATATTGATGAGTCCGTGCAAAAGAAAATTTTGACAGTGCTGGAAAACAATATTCACTCCATTGACGGCATGATCATTGAAGATTACAACAAAGGGGTTGTGGTAAAAGAGTTGATTCACGCTATTATTGACTTGGCACAACGGCACAACAAAATTATCACCATTGATCCGAAGTTCAATAATTTTTTTGAATACAAACACGCTACCGTATTCAAACCGAATGTCAAAGAAACAGAAGAAGTACTTGGCAAAAAATTGAAAACGGAAA
Source organism: Bacteroidota bacterium (assembly GCA_040753935.1). GTDB lineage: Bacteria > Bacteroidota > Ignavibacteria > UBA10030 > UBA8401 > SpSt-333. The sequence goes on from JBFMDF010000012.1 coordinate 9,405, forward strand.
CAGATGTCATCGAAGCAGGAAAAATTCTTCTCGAACGACTTTCTGCTGAGTATGTGCTGTTGACCAGAAGCGAAAAAGGAATGAGTCTGTTTGAGCAGAATGGAACTGTCAGCCATATTCCCACTCATGCCCGTGAAGTTGCAGATGTTTCCGGCGCCGGTGATACCGTGATAGCAACATTAACAGCAATGCTCGCCTCCGGCGCAAATATCCACGAAGCGGCAACACTGGCGAACATTGCCGGTGGCATTGTGGTAGGAGAAGTCGGCATTGTTCCCATTCTTCCCGAACAGTTACTTGCAGCAATCGAGGAACAATGATGGGCAAGGTGTATTCGTTGACTGAACTGAAAGAGCAGAGAAAGCAGTGGAAGCAAGAACATAAAACAGTTGTGTTTACCAACGGCGTGTTCGATATTCTTCACCGCGGACATGTTGAATACTTAACTGCAGCCAAAGCGCTGGGTGATCTGCTGGTTGTTGGGGTGAATTCTGATTCTTCGGTAAAAAAAATAAAGGGTCCGTTGCGTCCCATTGTCACTGACTCAGACCGCGCATTTCTCTTATCTCAATTGGCGTGTGTCGATGCGGTCTGTTTGTTCGACGAAGAAACTCCGTACGAACTGATCAGCGCTCTTGTTCCCGACGTGTTGGTGAAAGGAGCAGATTACACCGTTGATGCTATTGTTGGGCGCGAAGTGGTAGAGAAAGCGGGAGGAAAGGTGAAGACCATTCCATTTGTTCCCGATCGTTCCACCACCAATATCATCGAAACTATTGTGCAGCGTTTTTCAAAACGAATGTGATGCGTGTAGTGCAGTAAATTCATGACCAAGAAAGTTTCGAAAATACTCCTGTATTCTTTTCTCACCTTTATTGTATCGGTTATTGTTGTCGCAACGTATACGCAAACCGGCGCGTTCCGCAGCAATCTTCGGTCAGCACTGTACGAAATCATTAAGAATAACCTCAACGCGTCGGTGTATTTGGGAGAAATTTCTGGAAATCTTGTTACCGGTTTCACTATCGACACCGTAATGATTTACGTGGACAACGCTCCGTTCATCGAGTGCGGCAGAATTGGGGTGAAGTACAACATTCTTGATGTGCTGGATAAAGATATTCGCATTGATACGTTGACAATTGAAAATCCCTCCGTTCATTTAATTCGCTGGCAAGACAGTTCATGGAATGTTGACCACATGTCGGTATTGCCGGCCTCACGAGATACAACGCCCACGCAGTGGAAAATTAGCGCAAGAAAAATTCGTCTTATCAATGCTTCGTTTCGACTGATTGATTCGACAGGAGAGGTGAACAAGTCTGTAGTTATTGACGGGCGGAAATCAATAAACTACAGCAATATTGTTCTCAAAGAGATGTATCTTTCTGCCGGCGCCTCGTATTCGTCGGAAAGCATTCGGGCGAATATAGAACGACTATCGTTTATTGCGCCGAAAGAACAATTCACCCTTCTATCGCTTTCGGCAGATTGTCTGTACTCAAAAGATACCGCTCGTGTTTCACAGGTACGCATTCAAACACCGCATACCACCATCAAAACATCAGCCGAAATGACCGGAGCAGATCTCTTTTCGGTGAGTGAACTTACAGAGTTTGAACACGCACCTGTTCGGGTCACCTTGGAGGAATCCGATATTTCTACTTCAGACCTGCAGGTATTTTTACCGGAGTTGTATTTTCTGAAAGGCGACGTGAAACTAAAAGGGGTATTTCATGGGACTTTCGCACAGTTGAATGTACAATCGCTTACAGCATCATTCGGCTCAACGTCACTGTCGCTTGCCGGTACTGTTTCCAATATTCACAAGCCCAAAGAATTACGGTTGAATATTGTTTCAAACAACAGTTCAATCTATCCACCCGATGTGCCGCAGTTGTTGCCGTACTTCGGCATTCCACTCTACTCGCGGTTGGGACAGGTGACACTCGATTTTCAGTTTGTCGGCAAGCCGCTTGATTTTGTCGTGATTTCTAAAGTGCAATCAGAGGCAGGGACTGTAACCGTTGACGGTGAATTGCTGATTACTGAAGATAATCTCCACTACAAAGGATTGCTGGCAGGGAGTCGTATTGATCTCGAAAAAATATTTGACAATGCCGATGTTGCCTCAACGCTGAACACCAAAGCGTACATTGAAGGTAAAGGAACCTCCATCGAACAGTTGAACACCGAAGCGCGTCTGGAAATAGATTCATCACTCTTCCGAGGTATTCCTGTTTCTTCGGCGGTGGTTGAAGTGAAAGCAGAGGAGAAAACAATCGATGCTGAGATTACGCTGAATTCTCCCGACGTCAACATGCGGGCCACAGCATTGCTCGATTTTCGTCTTGCCGAACCTGCCTATATGCTGTCGGCTCGGGTGCGGAATCTCAATCTTGCTCCGGTACTGAACGATCCATACTACACCTCTCGTCTTTCCTTTGATGTCAGCAGAGCAGCGCGGTCATTCAATCTACTCGACGGATTGTCCAATACAACGGTGCAAATCCTTCCGTCAACATTTCAACAGTACCGCATTGACAGCAGCGATGTGAACATCAAAGTAGAGGTGGATTCGAGCAACCTTCGCCGAATTTCCGTTCGTTCACCCATAGCCGATGGCGAACTGTACGGTTCATTCACATTTGACGGATTCCTCAAAGCGCTTCAACGGGGTGTTGCTCACATCACCCGCTTGTACTCCTATCAACGCACCGTCATAGATTCAACATATGAGCACAGGGTGAATGAACAGCAAAGTGCGGCTACCGAAGAACAAAGTCGTAACGATATTCAGTATGCATTGACTGTTAAAAATCTCCGCCCGATTGCTGTTTTTTTCAAGTTGCCGATGATGGATGCTCAGGCGGAAATGAACGGAAGATTGACCGGCAACGCTCAGACCGCAGATTTCAGCGGTTTGGTGCAAATGAAACGTGGAATGATTGAATCAGATTCTGCGCTCATCCAGTTCTCCGGTGCAACATTGCACTACTCGCTGAACGATCTTCCGGAAAGTAGCAGCGACCTACCACTACCGCTTCTCGTAGAGTTAAATCTTAACGCTGACGAAATCAACGTGAATCGTACAGCATTTCGTAACCCAAAATTCCTTTTTACATACAATGGACAGCAAGGGGACTATCGCATCTATTCAGATATTGATACGACTATTTCTGTGGCAGTGGAAGGAGGAGTGTTTACGCGTGAAGAGGAAGAAGAATTGAAGATTTCAACATTGCGAGTGAAATATCAAGGATACGACATTCAAAATTACGACACGGTTTTCGCTTATTTGAACACCGACGGTATTTCTCTTGATTCGGCGCTGTTTACTCATCGCGATCAAACATTGTTGCTGGACGGAACGTACAATTTTTCCGGTGGTATTGAAGCAATTGCAGAAATACAAAACTTTTCGATGCAGGATTTGTACTACTTCAGTCGTTCGATGGAATTTCGCGATCAGGCATTGTCCTTTGGCGGTACAGTTTCGGCAAAAGCAAGCGCAAAAGGAACAATTCAAGACCCCGCCCTGTGGGTGGAGATAAACGGAGAACATCTTTCATTCAAGCAATCGCAATTTGGACATTTCGTCGGAACAATGACCTACGCCGATAAAGTAGCTGAGGTTCATGCTGAATTGCATAACATGAGAGACTCCGCCGAAACACGTGATATTGCACTTTCAGGAAAAATTCCGATTGATTTACGGCTTACCGATGTGCAAGACCGCAGCAATCTTGATGGTATGGATGTAACATTGAAAGCCGATAATCTCCAGATAGCCGTACTCGATCCGTTTGTTCCCGAGATAACACTGCTGAACGGAGTTGTGAAAACCGATGTACGTATTACCGGTTCGCTCAATCAACCACTGATGACCGGTACCGCACAATTATCCAACTGCCAGTGGGTTCTGGATATGACCGGGATAATGTATGAAACAAATGGCACCGTACTGTTGGACGGCAACAAGGCACTATTTACCGATGTTGCCATTACCAATCTCTTGAACGACTATCCGGATGGGAGAATGAATGTCGGCGGCTACATTGCGTTGAAAGGATTCACACCACATGAATATCATCTATCTGTCCGAGGCGAACTACTGGTGCTGCATGAACGCTCGCGAACGCAAGGAGCATCATTCTTTGGAACATTAGTGGCTTCAACCGGTAACGACAGTTTACGATTCGACGGCAGTTTTGAACGATCGCGTGTTCAGGGCATTGTCTATGTTCAGCAAGCTTCTCTCATCTTCCCGCCGACACAACAGGCGCAGTCATATTCCGCCTCGTTGTTCAATATGGTTGAGTTTATTGATGATACGTCAAAAGTTGTGCGCGATACGGTTGCCGTTGAAGCGTTGATAAATCATTTCCAAACAGTGCAGACGCCGCTGCAAAATCGACAACGCACTTTTTTGGATGGATTTGGATACAACATTACCATTGTGACACGCGGAACGGTGCGTGTGAATATGATTTTTAATGCGAATGCGGGTGCGTACGAAGAACTGTATGCTGAATTGGATGGAAAATTGACGTTGTCGAAAGCCGAGAATGGTGTGCAGTTGAAGGGAACAATCAACGTCGGTAACGAATCGAAGTACACGTTCTATAAAACATTCAATGCCACCGGTGCATTGACATTCGACGGCGATCCACAAAATCCTCGTCTGAATATTGCCGCAACGTACGAAGGAACGCACTGTATCAACAGCAGTCTATTAAAAGATGATTGCATAAGAGAAGAAAAAGTCGTTGTTACCTTGAATATCACCGGCACGCGTTTGTCGCCACAGGTCAAACTTGGGTTAAAAACAATCGACCCAACCGGAAAAGAGACCGTTCGTAGCGGAGATGTGGAAAACGACGCCATCGCCTTTCTGCTGACGTCATCTCCCGGCACGCCCGGGAAATTCCGCGACGAGTTGACCGCACAAGATCGTAACCGCATTAGCGAACAATTAACTTCTACAATCGGCGGAACATTTCTCAACAGTATGTTGTCCGGCTATGTGATGGAGTTTATTACGCGCAACAACATTCCGTATGTAAAACGTGTGGAAGTGAGCGATGTCGGCGCCGATCCGAATATCAACGTACGGCTCGAACTATTCGATGCCATTATCAACGCCGGCGGCAGAGTCTTTTCAAACATTAACAACACAAACATCAGCATTCAGCGCCCGATTTTAGGGAAAGAGAACCGCAACTTCATGCTCGAAGTAGAAAAGAAAACAGAAAACTTTACGTACTCGCTTGAATCCCGCACTATTCTCAGCGCACGAATTTTTTATCGCTTCACATTTTAATATACCTCCAACACGCCGTACCGTTGCAGGGAGAAAGCATCTATGGATCGTTCTGAACTTCGATCAAAATTACTGACCTACTTTCAACGACATCCTCACGAAGGATTCAAGTCGCGCCAATTGAAACGGCGCTTATCCATTCGCACCGATCACGAGTTTGAAGTTCTACGCGATATCCTCCACAAAATGGTGGATAAAGGAGAGTTGGTGTGGACCAAAAAGCGCGGCTATCATCGAGTGCCCACCCGACAGAAAGGAATCATTGGTACAATAAGCATCAGTAAACAAGGAACGGGGATAGTGAAGACCGACAGCGGCGACGAAATAGTTGTTGATAAGCGCTCACTGGGAACTGCGCTCAACGGCGACACCGTTGAAGTGGTGCTCTTTGCCGCACCGAAGAAAAGAAACCAAAGAACCGGCGAACGTCTTGAAGGAGAAGTCGTTGGTATTGTCAAACGTGCGCAAACGGAGTTTGTTGGTACACTGGAACGGAGTCATCATTTCTATTTTGTTATCCCGGATGATAAGACCATGCCGCGGGACATCTACATTGCTCCCGACGGACTTCATGGCGCACGGCCGGGTGAAAAAGTAATTGCTGAACTCATAGAGTGGAACGATCCGCAGTTAAATCCGGAAGGAAAAATAATTCAGGTGCTTGGTGCGGCGGGCGACCCGTTTGTTGAATTGAAATCGGTGATCCAATCATTTCGTCTGCCGACATCGTTTCCCAAAGCTGTTGAGGAGGAAGCGCGATCGATTTCAGAAAAAATTTCGAAGGAGGAAATTCATCAACGGCTCGATCTTCGCGCGCTGACGACAGTCACCATTGACCCTTTTGATGCAAAAGATTTTGACGATGCCTTATCAATAGAAATGCTTGACGCGGACACAGCTAAACTTGGTGTGCACATTGCCGATGTCAGCGCCTATGTGACCGAAGGCGGTGCGATTGATAAAGAGGCGTTTCTGCGCGGCACCAGTGTGTACCTTGCCAACCAAGTTATTCCCATGCTTCCCGAAAAATTATCTACTGTGTTGTGCAGTCTGGTGCCACACCAAGACCGTCTTGCCTTTACCTGTTTCATTACATTAACAACAAAAGGGAAAGTGCTCGATTACTCATTTGCGCGCACTGTGATCAATTCCAAGCGTCGATTTACGTATGAAGAAGTAGAGAAAATTCTCGATAGCAAAAAAGGAGAGTTCAGCCAAGAGTTGTTGCAGTTGTGGTCAATTGCATCGGTACTGCGCAAGAAGAGAATGAAAAACGGCAGTATCGATTTTGAATCGCCGGAAGCAAAATTTAAGTACGACGAACATGGCAAACCGGTAGAAATTTACATCAACAAGCGGCTGAAAAGCCATCAACTGGTAGAAGAGTGTATGTTGCTGGCAAACCGCACCGTAGCCGCGCATATCGAATCGCTGCAAGGAAAGAAAGAAGTGCTTCCGTTTGTGTACCGCGTTCATGATGTTCCCGATCCTGAAAAGTTGCGTTCAGTGGCGCAGTTTGTTCGTCAACTTGGCCATCAGTTAAACATTCACGAATCTGCATCGTCTAAAGAGTTACAAAAACTGCTGAACGAAGTAGAAGGGACAAAGGAAGAAAATCTGATCAACGAAGTAGTATTGCGCAGTATGGCAAAAGCAGTGTACTCAACAGATAACATCGGTCACTTCGGGCTCGGATTTGAGACGTACACGCATTTTACATCGCCGATTCGGCGTTATCCAGATTTGCTTGTTCATCGTTTGTTGGATGAATACACTCGGGGAATGAGCGAAAAACGGAAAAAATTTTTTGCCACACACCTGCCGGAGTGGTGCAAGCATTGTTCCGAACGGGAGCGTGTTGCGGCTGAAGCAGAGCGCGATTCGGTGAAAGTGATGCAGGTGGAGTACATGAAACAGCATGTGGGCGACGAATTTGAAGGAATTATTTCCGGCGTTGTGCCGTACGGCCTTTTTATTGAAATCAACGATTTGCTGGTGGAAGGGTTGCTGCATGTCCGCGATCTGGATGACGACTTTTATTCGTACGATGAACGCCAATATGCGTTAATTGGTGAGCGAAAGAAAAAAACGTACCGCCTCGGCGATTCGATCATCGTCAAAGTGGCAAAGGTCAATCCCGAACAGCGGATGATTGATTTTGTCCTTTCAGACAGTGATATTCCTACAAGGGCTCAGAAACAACAGCGACGGCGTCGGCACTAAATAGTGTGCGGCTCTGTTTCAAAAGGTGAAGCATTCGTAAGGATTGTATGACTATGATGAAATCATTGCTCTATGTTTTTCTTGGAATTACACTTGCCGTGGCGCAAGAGGGTAATTTTGGAAAGAATAAAGTACAGTATAAAAAGTTCGAGTGGTATTTTATTCAAACGGACCATTTCGATATTTACTTTTACCAAGGCGGAGAGCATTTGGCAAACTTTACGGCGTTTGCTGCCGAATCAGCGTACGCCTCTATCAGTAAATCGTTTCGCTATCAACTCAACAACCGCGTTCCCATCATGGTGTACAACTCGCACAACGATTTTCAGCAGACCAATGTTGTGAGTGAATATCTGGAAGAAGGAATCGGGGGTGTGACGGAGTTATTCAAGAACAGAGTCGTGATTCCGTTTGAGGGGAGTTACCGGCAATTCCGTCATGTGATCCATCATGAACTTGTTCACGCAGTGATCAACGATATGTTTTACGGCGGTTCCATTCAGGCAATCATCACCAACAACATTCGGTTGCAAATTCCGCTGTGGATGAATGAAGGACTTGCCGAGTATGAAGCGCTGAAGTGGGATGTAAACTCGGATATGTTCATGCGCGACGCAACAATTCATACGTATCTGCCGCCGATTGAAAATCTTGGTGGTTACTTTGCCTACCGCGGCGGTCAATCCGTTTGGTACTACATTGCCAATAAATACGGTGAGCAGAAGATTTCGGAAATACTACACCGCATTAAAGGAGCGCGGAATGTTGATGCCGGATTTAAGAGCGCAATTGGCTTGAGTGTTTCGGAACTTTCCGAGCGATGGCAAAAAGAACAAAAAGTGCAGTACTGGCCCGATATTGCTAAGCGCGAAGAGCCGGCCGATTTTGCAACGCAGTTGACCAATCATGTAAAAGAAAACAACTTCTACAACACAAGTCCGGCTATTTCACCGCAGGGAGATAAAATTGCGTTTATCTCCGACCGCGACGATTTTTTTGATGTGTACGTCATTTCCACCATCGACAACAAAATTAAAAAAATTGTTGACGGTCAACGGACAAAGAATTTTGAAGAACTCCACTTGTTAACACCCGGAATGTCATGGTCTCCCGACGGAAAAAAAATTGCGCTAGCCGTCAAAAGCGGCGAACGTGATGCCATTTACCTTGTTGATGTGAATACCGG
>JBFMDF010000013.1:0-17210 GCA_040753935.1 Bacteroidota bacterium
ATTAAGGCAACCATTGTGAATTCCCTGCACCAGCTTGATGATATTGATATTACAATTTTAGACATACTCCAAAAAAGCGGCAGAACCCGCCGAAACGACCTCGCACAGGCGGTCGATCTCAGCATTCCTTCTGTGAGCGAACGATTGAGGAAACTGGAAGAGAACGGATTTATTACGGGCTATTACGCATTTGTCGAGCCGAAAAAAGTAGGAAAGGATATCACTGCCTTTATTACTGTAACCGTTGATTCTTCCAAACACTATACTGCATTCATCGAACATGCAAAAACCACAGATGAGATTCTGGAGGTTCATTCTGTTACCGGCAGCGGAACACATCTGCTGAAAATTCGAACAGAAAATACATCAACTCTCGAAAAATTGTTGTCGAAAATTCAAGCGTGGTCGGGTGTAGTAAACACCACCACGAGTGTTGTTCTTTCTTCAATGAAGGAAACGACCAGATTAAAAATTAATAAACCAAAACAACCATAAATTCAAGAAGGGAATACAATGACAAAAACGGCAAAGCCTGTTTCATCGTATTTTGGTGATAACATTTTCGATCTTCCCAAAATGCAGCAGATGCTTCCCAAGAACGCATATGAGAAGATTCTCAGTGTGATCAACAAAGGCGAAAAACTTGATAAGGATACGGCAAATATCGTCGCCATCGCCATTAAAGATTGGGCGATCTCGAAAGGATGTACACACTATACGCACTGGTTTCAACCGCTGACTGGTTTCACTGCTGAAAAGCATGATTCATTTTTGGATTACGATTACAGTAACGGTGGAAAATTAATCGAGTCGTTTACGGGAAAGCAATTGATCCAGGGCGAACCGGATGCATCCTCATTTCCCTCCGGAGGAATTCGTGCTACGTTTGAAGCGCGCGGATATACAATTTGGGATCCTACAAGCCCTGTGTTTGTACTTGAATATCCTCACGGCAATACATTGTGCATTCCAACTGTTTTTATTTCTTATACTGGTGAAACATTAGATAAGAAAGCGCCGTTGTTGCGTTCCATCGAAGCGCTGAACCAGGCGGCGTTACGTATGTTGAAGCACTTCAATAATCCCGCGACGAAAGTCTTCTCAACCCTTGGTGTTGAGCAGGAATATTTTTTGATCGACAGAGAATACTATACTGAGCGTCCGGACTTAAAGCAAACGGGACGCACTCTATTCGGACGTACACCGGCAAAACATCAACAGTTGGAAGACCAGTACTTTGGGAATATACCCGAACGCGCATTCGCATTCATGACCGATGTGGAATATGAAGCGTACAAACTCGGCATCCCGCTTAAGACACGCCATAATGAAGTGGCACCGAACCAGTTTGAAGTCGCGCCGATTTATGAAGATGTGAACGTTGCAATCGATCACAACCAAATTCTGATGGATTTGATGGACCGTATTGCTCAACGACATAATCTTGCCGTATTGCTTCACGAAAAACCGTTTGCTAATGTGAACGGCAGCGGTAAACACAGTAACTGGGCGCTCGGAACTGATAAAGGTGAGAATCTTCTCAATCCGGGAAAAACGCCACAATCGAATTTGCAATTCTTGATTTTCTTAGTAGCGACAATCAAGGCGGTCTATAAACATTCAAAATTGCTTCGAGCTTCAATTGCATCCGCACATAACGACCACCGTCTTGGGGCAAACGAAGCACCTCCTGCAATCATTTCTGTTTTTCTTGGCGATCTGCTGACGAGAGTGCTCGAAGATATTGAAAAAGGAAAGGTGACACCCAATACCGACCAGGCATGGCTATCCATCGGCATCGATAAAATTCCCGATATCCCGAAGGACAATACAGATCGGAACAGGACATCTCCGTTTGCTTTTACCGGCAACAAGTTTGAATTTCGTGCCGTTGGTTCGAGCCAGTCTCCTTCAACACCCATTACGGTGTTAAATACTGCAATGGCTGAGTCGCTCGACGAAATAAGAATTGCGATTGAAAAAGGAATTGATGCCGGAAAAGATCTCAATAGCGCCGCTGTTGAAGTATTACGCAAGGTAGTTTCAGAATCAAAAAAAGTATTGTTCGGGGGTGATGGTTATTCCGACGATTGGCAAAAGGAAGCGGCAAAACGGGGTTTACCAAATATCAAAACAACACCGGATGCATTGGAAGCATATCATTCAAAAGAAGCACAGATTTTATTCACAAAGTACAAAGTGTACAGCGAACGCGAACTTGAGGCAATCCAGCATATCGATCTTGAAAACTACATAAAGCAGGTTGACATTGAAGCCCGGGTTGCAAAAAAAATGGCTCTTACAATGTACTACCCTTCAGTAGTTTCTTACTTGAATGAACTCTGTGCAACTGTAAACGGGTTAAAAGCAACGGTCGGGAGCGGTGATAAATCCGTAAAATCAATGAAGAATGTCGTGAAGAAAATTTCTTCTTTGGTTACAGCCATTCAATCCGAGGTTGCAGCGCTGGAAAAGGTGCTCGACTCTGCCCATAAGCAGAAAGATGTTTTCAAGAAGGCAAAAGCTTTTGTTGGAGTAAAAAGTCAGAATGAAAAACTTCGGGCAGTTGTTGATGAGTTGGAGATTCTGACTGCGTCGGATCTCTGGCCGGTTCCGAAATATGCTGATATGATCGTTGGTTTGTAAACTAATCGAACCGCGAAGGCGAATCCCCGAGCATGCGAAAGCATATCGGGGATTTTTATTTTCATTGCTTCTGCACTATCATTTCGATAATTTTCTACGCACGAAAAAGGAGTTCCGATGAATCTTGAGTCAATGATCCGCACCGTTCCAGATTTCCCTAAAAAGGGAATCATGTTCAAAGACATAACCACGCTGTTAAAAGATGCGGGTGCACTTGCGTACTGCGTCGATACGTTGTATGAAAAGTACAAAGGAAAAGGAATCACAAAGGTCGTTGGCATTGAGTCTCGCGGATTTATTCTTGGAACAGCGCTCGCGTATCGTTTGGGTGTCGGCTTTGTACCGATCCGCAAACCTGGCAAACTGCCGGCAGAAAAAATCCGCCAGGAATATCAATTGGAATACGGCACAGATGCTATAGAAATTCACAAGGATGCTATCGTACACAATGAAAACGTGCTGCTGCATGACGATGTTCTCGCAACCGGCGGCACAATGGAAGCGGCGTGCAAACTTGTCAAACAATTGGGGGGCAACATTATTGGATTATCGTTTATTGCCGAATTGGCTTTTTTACATCCAAGGAAGAAACTCTCCGGATACGATATCCATTCTTTTGTCATCTACGACTCAGAATAAGTTCTCATTTCTTAATTTAGAAAAATATGTTGTTATGAAAACCATCATTGAGCCATTCAAGATAAAATCTGTCGAGCCGATTAGATTCACAACAATTGAAGAACGGAGGCAGATACTTGCAGATGCTTACTACAACCCTTTTCTGATTCATGCTGATGATGTATTGATCGATCTGTTAACAGACAGCGGTACAGCAGCGATGAGTGCAAAGCAATGGGCGGGCATCATGGAAGGCGATGAATCGTACGCCGGCGCCAGAAGTTTTTTCCGTTTTGAGAAGGCAGTTCGTGATTTAACGGGAATGAAATTTATCATTCCAACCCACCAAGGACGTGCCGCGGAAAAGATACTCTTTTCAATCATCGGCGGAAAAGGAAAGTACATTCCCAACAACACCCATTTTGATACAACCAGAGCAAATGTGGAATTTAGCGGCGCTGTTGCTGTTGATTTTTTAACAGAAGAAGGGAAGCATCCCGAATTGATAGCAGACTTCAAAGGGAATATGAATGTTCCTGCTCTTGAGCAATTCATCAAAGAAAAAGGTCCTGAGCATATTCCTGTTTGTTTTATTACGGTGACCAATAACTCCGGCGGCGGTCAGCCGGTTTCGATGCAAAATATTCGGGAAACAAAAAATGTTTTACGCAAATACGGTATCCCGCTTTTCATAGATGCATGCCGATTTGCGGAGAACGCGTTCTTTATCAAGAAACGTGAAAAAGGATATTCTGATAAAACACCAAAAGAAATTGCTCAAGAAATGTTTTCATATGCAGACGGTGTAACAATGAGTGCAAAAAAAGATGCCATTGTTAATATGGGTGGATTTCTTGCGCTTAATGATGAATCGCTTGCCACACAAGCACGAAACCTTCTGATCGTGACAGAAGGATTTCCGACCTACGGCGGTCTTGCCGGGCGTGATCTTGAAGCGATTGCCCAAGGCTTGGATGAAGTGTTGGATGAACATTATCTTACATATCGGTTACGCTCTGTAGAATATCTTGGCAATAAATTTACCGAAGCTGGAATCCCAATCATACAACCGCCTGGTGGACACGCCATTTACATCGATGCAAAACGAATGCTTCCGAATATCCCATCAAATCACTATCCGGGGCAAGCAATAGTCTGTGAATTATACAAACAGGGAGGGATCAGATCGGTCGAAATAGGAAGTGTTATGTTTGGGAAATATGATGAAGATGGTTCGCTCATTTCCCCTCCGATGGAACTTGTGCGGCTTGCAATACCACGACGCGTCTATACGCAAAGTCACATTGACTACGTTGTCGAAGTTGCAGTCGAAGTGTACAACAATCGAAAAAAACTACCCGGATATAAAATAATTTATGAAGCACCCCAACTGCGGCATTTTACGGCACGTTTCGCTCCACTCTAAAAAGGATCTGAGATAGTTCCACCGATTCGATTGCTTGACGTTATCGGTTCTCAGTTATTTCCTGTTAGAAATTCTCCGCAGGACTAAGAATTTTCATTGCAAGCCCGTGCAATAATTCGTATTTTGATGCTTGTATGATAGTGTGTCCTGTCTGTTCTCATAACAATGATGATTTTGCTATCAAGTGTTCTTCATGCGGAAGTTATGTGCAGGATCGTGTGCCCACGCTTGATTTTTTTGCTACGCTGTGGTTGATCGTTGAAACTCCCACAGATGCGTTTAAAAAAATCATTCTTGCAGAGCACAAAAACTATGTATTGTTTCTAGGAATGTTCCTTGGCATTGCAAGTGCGTTTGCGTTGATGTGGGCAAAAAAATCCGGTGACAATTTTGACAATCTGTTTCCGGTTCTTTTGGTCGGAACATTCTTAGGACTGAGTATATGCATTCCCTTGTTTTATCTCCTGACAGGTGTTGTTTATGGACTGTCGAAAGTGTTCGGCGGAAAGGGGAATTTCAGAGAGACATACGGTGTCATTGGCTGGTCGTTGGTTCCGATCATGCTTTCCGTGGTATTTATTTTACCGCTGGAACTTGCGACCCTTGGATTGCTGATGTTTTCCACAAATCCGAACGCTTATGAAGTAAAACCGATGGTCACATCCGTTTTACTGGGTTTGGATGGTTTGTTTGCAGCGTGGAGCATTCTTCTTGCCGCTATTGGAGTGGCAATGTCTCACAGAATAAATATTGTGCTCGGCGGATTGATCGTTCTGGTGGGAAGCAGTGTGGTCGCATATATAAGTTATTTTCTTTATTCATCAATTAACATTTAATTACAAGGAAACCATTTACGATGGGAAAAGTGATTCTCACCGTTCAGTACGATGTCAAGAATGACAAACGTAATGACTACCTGACGGCAGTTGAAAAACTGAAAGCACATTATGCTACAAATCAATATGTCTCGTATTCAGTCTATGAGCAGCGCGGCAAACAGAATTCGTTTGCCGAGATCTTTCTTGCCCATTCTGAAGTCTCCTACAAGAAGTTTGAAGAGAGCGAAGACGAAGCTGCCGACCAGTTGACTGCTGAACTGCAAGATTACGTCGACGGAAAAACACGGTATACAACTTATATTGAAACAAAGTAACCGCACATGGCTGTTCGCGATCCCATAGCACTCTTGTTAAAAGAGCATGAAGATGCACTGACGAAGCTGCACCTCTTGAAAAAATCAGCCGCCGATATCAAGAAAAAAGGGTATTCGGAAAAATCGTTCAAAGCACTGCTGAAAGCGGTGGAGTATGTTGACGAAGAAGTTCGCGTACACAATAAACACGAAGAGGATGCACTCTTTCCTATCGTCGAACGGTATGTTGACGGACCGACAACATCATTGCGCGACGATCATATCAAGATGGGAAAAATTTACAAGAAATTGAGTTACAGCATCAAAACAATGAAGGAGAATCCTGACGATACAATTGCTCGGCAGGAACTGGTCGAATCAGCGGAGGCGATTGTGCAATTGATGGTGAACCATATTCACAAAGAGAACTACATTCTTTTTCCGATGGTACAGCGGTTCGTGTCGAAGGAGGAATTGCGAGAGATAGCAAAAAAATTGATTTAGGTTGAATCAGAGTAGTGCAAAAAAGAAATCCCCGATATGACTTGAACATATCGGGGATTTTCATTTTTAAATGTGCTTTTTATCTTTGCGGGAATTCAAACGGCACTATGTTCCACATCAGTTGCGTTTATCGAATGTCACTTTAGCCGTCATTGTTTCCGTGCCTCGCTTAAAGACAATATCAGTTTCATCTCCCGGTTTGAATCCTTCCAATGAATACATGAAATCGTAGATGCTTTTGATTTCATATGTGCCGAGTTTAATGATGATGTCGCCTCCCTTTAATCCCGCCTTTTGTGCCGGACCGTTTTCACGGACATCCGAAATTTTGAAACCGACAACTCCTTCGGAATAATCAGGAACTGTTCCTAACGTGACTTTGAATCCACGTCCTGATCCGGATGCCATCACCGGCTGCACCGTTTTCTGGAAATCGGGTCGTACCGAAAGTGTATCAACAGAAAGCGCAACATTGACCGCAAATCTAACTATTTTTTCCATTCCGTTATAATTCAGTTTATCAAAATCATCGCTCGGTTTGTGGTAGTCTTCATGCACTCCGGTAAAGAAAAAAATTACAGGAATATTTTTTGAATAGAACGATGCATGATCGCTCGGTCCGAATCCATCCTTCACCAATGAAAGTGTAAAGAGGGAATCTGTATTTAATGAGTTCAACATCGTTTCCCAATTTGTTGATGTACCTGTTCCCTGGATTGTCAGTTTGTTGTCCTTTAACCTGCCGACCATGTCGAGATTTATCATTGTCACTGTCTGTTCGAGTGGAAGGATGGGGGATTTCGTATAATGAGCCGAGCCAAGCAATCCCATTTCTTCGCCTGAAAATCCCATAAATATTATGTCTCGTTTTAACACGTTCTTGTAATCGTTCAGGTGACGCGCCATTTCGATCATTGCTGAGGTGCCCGATGCATTATCATCGGCGCCATTGTGAATTTCATTTTTAGAAGGTGTAAGTGAACCGGAACCCTCGCCTCCGTAACCTAAATGGTCAAAATGTGCACCGATGATCATATGTTCATTCGGTACTGCATTCGTACTTCTTAGAATTCCGACAACATTTTGTGTCGGTTTTTTAATTTTCAGCACTTCAGCAGAAAGAGTGACTGTATGTTTTTTAATTTCAAACGACTTCGGTTTCATTGTACGCTGAATCTGTGCAGCAAGTGTATCAACATTTGTTTTGTTTCCTTTCAGCCATGAATTGACAACAGACCGTGTTGCATGGACGGTTACAATGCCGCTCGTGCTGAAGGAATTGTCATATTTTAATTTAACAAGATTGTCCGCCGAATCTTCTGACGTTGAACTGACAACAATCAGTCCGACTGCACCTTTTTGACGAGCATTCATAGCCTTGTACCGCAGCGCGGTAAATTTTCCGAACTGCGAATGTGGTGAATCGCCTTCGGGAGAGCCGCGAAGGACAACCACGATTTTTCCAGCGACATTTACATTCTCATAATCATCGTACTTCAGATCTGCCGCTGAAATACCATATCCCGCGAACACGAGTCCGGCAGAGACAGTTGTATCAGATGAAAATCCGAGTGGACGAAAATCTCTATCTGCTGTGTAGGATGTTTTCTTTTTGTTTTGTTGAAGTACTAATTCATTTTTTTGACCGAGTTGTAATTCCGTTACCACTTCGAAATTCTGGAAATATGTTCCGTTATCGCCAAGCGGTTCGAGTCCGATGTTTTTGAATTGTTCTGCGATATATTTTGCGGCTGCAATATTCCCCTGGAATCCAGGTTTTCTTCCTTCAAGTTCTTCCGATGCAAGATATGAAGCATGTTGTTTTAAATAATATTCCGTGGAATCCTCAACCCAATCTGCAACAAAAATGTTGAACTCTCTTCGGGATTTTGCATTTCTTCCAGATGCAAAGACCAATTGTCTGCCGTCGGGAGAGAACATTGGAAAACCGTCAAAGCCGTTAGTATATGTAACACGCTCAAGATTTCTTCCATCGACATCGATAAGAAAAAGATCAAAGTCAAACCCTTTTGGATTGTGGAGATTGCTCGAAAAAATAATTCGCTTTCCATCCGGAGTGAAGTACGGAGCGAAATTTGCTGACCCGTTGTTTGTCAGTTGTCTCTTTCCGGTTCCGTCTGTGTTGATGACAAAGAGGTTCATTAAGGTCGGTTTCACCAATTCCTGCTTCAGTAAATTTTCATATTCCGCAATGCTTGCAGAATCCGCAGGATGATGTGCACGATAGACGATCGATTTTCCGTCGGGTGAAAAAAAGGCACCGCCGTCATATCCTTTATCATGTGTCAATCGTCGTACGTTTGAACCATCTGCATTCATAACATACAATTCAAGATCTCCGTCGCGCGACGATGTAAATACAATTTGTTTTCCGTCGGGGGAGATTGTCGCTTCTGCATCATATCCATTAGATGCTGCAAGTACTTTCGGCTTGGAACCATCTGTATTGGCAACGTAGATGTCATACGCATTGAACACACCCCAAACGTAGCCTTTCGAGCGATCCGGTTCGGGCGGGCATTCGTCATCATCATCGTGCGTTGATGCATACAGAATCTTTTTTCCGTCAGGAAAGAAGTAAGCGCACGTCGTTCGTCCTTCACCGGTACTGACGAGTTTCTTGTCGCTCCCGTCAATATTCATAGTGAAAATTTGGTCACATTTGTAGGGTTCGACAGTTGCTTGAAAGATCAATTGTTTCCCGTCTCCGGAAAAATATGCTTCGGCGTTCGATCCGCCAAACGTGAGCTGTTTGATGTTGGTTAAATGTCTTTCTCGCTGAGCAAACAGGAACGACGAGAGAACCGCTATCGCTAAAATTATTTTTTTCATTGAATCTCCTAATTAGGTTCGGAGTTAATTTACAGATAACTGATTCTGTATTCAAGGAATCTCTGTTATTCAAGCCTAAATTATCGTATATTTTTTCCAGAAAGGGTTTTTTACGATCTATGGCAAACAGGTGGCTTCATCGTTTCGCAATTTTTACGGCGTTCAGTACCTTTATCTTGATATTCATCGGCGGTCTTGTTACAAGCACAGGTTCAGGTTTGTCTGTTCCCGATTGGCCGACAACGTACGGCGAAAACATGTTTACCTATCCGATCGATAAATGGATCGGCGGTATTAAGTATGAACACGGACATCGGTTGTTTGCATCGTTTGTCGGTTTTCTGACGACTGTTTTAGCTATTTGGCTTGCAGTGAAAGAGGAACGCCGCTGGGTTAAGGTCATCGGTTTTGTAGCGTTGGGCTTGGTTATATTACAGGGGATTTTAGGCGGACTGACTGTCTTATTCTTACTACCGACTCCGGTTTCAATTGCACACGGAATGCTTGCACAAACTTTTTTCTGTTTGGTGTCTGCAATCGCATTGTTTACATCAAACTGGTGGAGAAATGGAACTGTTGAGATTAAAAAGAAAGGAGGATACTATCTGCAACTGATTGTGTTGTCTGCAGTGCTATCTCTATTTATTCAATTGGGATTTGGAGCACTTCTTCGGCATACGTATTCCGGATTGGCAGTTCCCGATTTTCCGCTGGCATACGGGCAGTTGTTTCCTTCACTGAATTCAGAATCAATCGTTCAGTACAATCAAGAATTAATTCGAGATGGAATTAAGTGGCCGGGGGATAAATCGATTGCTGCGTATCAAATTGTTATCCATCTCGTCCATCGGTATTGGGCATTTATTGTGGCGGCAATTGTAGGGTTTTCCGGATTTAAGATTTACAAAGCATCCTTTCTTCCGAAATCAATCAGACGGAATGGTACAATATTGATCGCCGCTGTTTTGATCCAGTTCTTGCTGGGGATGTTCACCGTCTTCACTCGGAAAGAGGTGATCATTACTACGGCACACGTTGCACTCGGTGCTTTTACATTGGTGATGACTCTTTTAACATTGCTGCAATTGATGAAGGTATTCGGTTTCAATTTTACAAAAGAACATTTCACAGATTGAATGAACGATCCATCATCACTTCTTCAAAAAGACGAGATTGACGAACGTCGTCTTAGTCAAGTAATGCGTGATTTCTGGTTGATGATGAAACCGGAATTGACATTACTTTCTGTCTTCACATCATTATGCAGCGCGTATCTTGCAATCCAATCTCCGGAAGAATCTCAAATATTGATATTTCCATTGCTGGCATTAGGAACGCTGTTCGTTGGCGGAGGTTCGGGCGCATTGAATCAATACTTTGAACGAGAAGAAGATGCAATGATGAAGCGGACAGAAAAGCGTCCGGTCCCGGATCAACGCCTAAGTCCCACAGAAGCATTGATTTTTGGTGTGACCATTGCTTTGACCGGAACGATTCTGCTGTTTATAATCAATTGGTTTACTGCAATGTTATCATTGCTCACCCTTGTAACGTACGTCTTTCTTTACACACCGCTTAAAAAAATTTCCACACTTTCAACCATTATCGGTGCGATACCCGGGGCATTGCCGACTCTCATCGGCTGGGCAGCGATAAGAAATACATTGTCAGCGGAGTCGTTCAGTCTCTTTGCAATTTTATTTTACTGGCAGATGCCGCATTTTTATGCAATCGGGTGGCTGTACCGAAATGATTATATAAAGGCAGGATTTCGTTTGCTGACAAGCATGGATGTTCAAGGAAGAAAAGTTTCTGCACATGTCATCATCAATCAAATCATTCTCGTTGTTATTGGATTGTCTCCCGCATTTGTCGGGTTAGTTCAACAGGAATATATTCCGGTTGCGTTGATTGTCGGTCTCGGTTTTCTGTTTTTTGGATTGAGATTCAAACGCTCGATTGAAACAGAATTGTCCGGTTCTAATGCGCGTGCGCTTTTTTTCTCCTCGTTATTTTATCTTCCGATAATTTTTTCCGCCATGATAATTTTTAAATTGTAGTATGAACGTTACTGACCTTTCCACACTGAATGCCATTCTGAACTTCACCAGTTTCATCTTATTGGTTCTTGGGTACCGTCAGATCAAAAAAGGGAACAGACGAAACCATAAACGATACATGCTTTCTGCTGCCACCTGTTCGGCATTATTCCTGATCAGTTACCTTACCTACCATTATTTTGTTGGTTCTGTAAAATTTCAGGGAGAAGGGTGGAGCCGTCCATTGTACTTTTCAGTTCTGATCTCACATACGATCCTTGCTATTGTGCTTGCCCCTATGGCGATACTGACACTCTATCGCGGAATGAAAGAGAAGTTTGACCTGCACAAGAAGATCTCCCGGAAAACATTTTATATCTGGATTTATGTTTCTGTCACCGGAGTGTTGGTTTATTTGATGCTATATCATATCTTCAGACCGTAACCATCCACCATTTGTTATGAGGTTTGCATGAGTACCCACACCACGTGGAAATTCCCGCGTGTTTTCTGGACAGCAAATATCGTCGAGCTGTTTGAACGTTCCGCGTATTATGCAATGTTCATTTCCATTACGCTGTATTTGTCACGTGTTGTCGGCTACGACGATATTTGGGCGGCGTGGATCGGTGGTTCGTTCTCTGCTGGAATGTTTTTTCTGCCCCCATTCACCGGTGCTCTTGCAGACAAGATCGGTTTTAGAAAAGCGATCATCCTTGCATTCACACTTCTTTTCATTGGGTATTTCACTTTAGGGTTGCTTCCATATAAAACAACAGTTTTGCCTGCGCTGTTTCTTGCAATGATAGGCGGTTCGTTCATCAAATCGATCATTACGGGAACTGTGGCAAAGAATACGAATGAAGAGACGCGGGCAAGAGGATATTCGATCTTTTACGGCATGGTGAATGTCGGCTCGTTCCTCGGCAAAACATTTGCTTACCCGATGCGGTTGCAGTGGGGGCTTGAGTCGATCAACTATTATTCAGCGGCTCTCTCGTTGATCGCACTCATCACGGTTTTCTTTTTTTACAAGTCGTCAGCCCAATCGGAAGAAGGAGGGAAGTCGTTTCAGGAAGTGTGGCAGTCTTTTATCCGCGTCGTGAAGAATCTGCGGCTTGTAATGCTGATCATCATTGTAACAGGATTCTGGATCATTCAACAACAGATGTATGCAACAATGCCGAAGTATGTGCTCAGATTGGTGGGAGAGGGAGCGGCACCGGAATGGATATCCAATGTAAACCCCTTTGTTGTAGTTACTTGTGTCGTGCTGATCACTCAAATGATGAGAAAAGCTAAAGCGATCACTTCTATTACCGCGGGAATGTTTATCATGCCGTTCTCCGCCGTTGCGATGGCAAGCGGCTCGTTGATTCAGCAATCTTTTGGATCCGAACTTTCGATTCTCGGACTCTTCACGGCACATCCCATTATGGTCATGATGATCGCGGGAATCGTTCTTCAGGGGCTGGCTGAATGTTTTATCTCTCCACGATATTTTGAATTCTTCTCGTTGCAAGCTCCAAAAGGTGAGGAGGGATTGTATCTTGGGTTTGGACATCTTCATTCATTTCTGGCGTCACTTCTCGGATTTGGGTTGTCAGGATATTTGTTAACAACGTATTGTCCTGATCCGAAAACAGTTGCACCCGAAATGCTTACAACGGCATATAATCAGGCTCATTACATTTGGTATTATTTTTCAGTGATAGGTTTTATAGCGGGAATAGCGTTGATAGTATATCAGAAGGTCGTTTCAAGACTGGATGCAAAGAAAAATTGAATAGAGCGTCAGATTAATTCATCTCGACAATAATTTCACTTACAAGCGTCGTAAAATTTTCTTTTACCAGATTTGCAGTTTCAGTTACTTCGTTGTGAGAAAGCTTTTCGCCGGTGATTCCTGTTGCCATATTTGTGATGCAAGAAATCCCGAGAACCTTTATTCCGTGGTGAACGGCAGTCATTACTTCAGGAACTGTTGACATTCCGACCGCATCAGCGCCGAGTTTGTGCATCATCCGGATCTCGGCAGCAGTTTCATAGGTTGGTCCTTTCGTCCAGCAATACACTCCTTCCTTAATTTGTATCTTCAACTCGCGTGCGATTTCTTTTGCATGCTGCAGCAATCCTTCATCAAAATATCCGCCGATACGTTCACTCGCTTTAATCGCTTTTCCAATCATCGGATTCTCGAATGTCAAATTTATATAATCTCGAATTAGCATCAAATCGCCCGGTTTAAAATTTTGATTGATTCCGCCGGCTGCATTGGTAATCAGCAATGTTTTAATCCCAAGCGCATTTGCCACTTCAATTGGGTACACTACTCGTTCGAGAGAATTGCTTTCGTAGAAGTGAACGCGTCCTTGAAAAACTAAGAGTTGTTTCGATTCTTTTTTATTCACTTCGATCGTACCGAAAATTAGTTTTCCGGAGTGACCCTGTACGGTGGAGACAGGGTAATTGGGAATTTCCGATGTGGGAATGATCGTCGGGTTTTTTACTAATGATCCAAAATCGCCGAGTCCGGAGCCGAGAATGATTCCGATAGTCGGTTGGTTCGATACTTTGGAACGAATATATTTTAGGCTTGCATTGAGCATCGCTTGCTGTTTTTTTATCCGACCAAAATTCCTGCGATAGTCGCCGTCATCAATGTTGCCAATGTTCCGCCAAGTACCGCGCGTAGTCCGAGCGCCGCAATATCTTTTTTTCTATGTGGTGCCATTGGTGCAATGCCGCCGATCTGAATTGCAATTGAAGAAAAATTTGCAAAACCGCACAGTGCGTAGGTTGCCATCATCGTGCCTTTATCGCTCATTGCGCCAGATTTCAATAGTGCGGCAAGATCCAGGTATGCGACAAATTCGTTCAACACTATTTTCGTCCCGATGAGGCTGCCAAAATTAAAGGCGTCGCTGAATGGAACGCCGATTGCAATGCCGACAAATTGTAACACTGAACCGAAAATGAATTGCATTGACAGTGTCTGCTTAAAATTTGATTGGAGATATGCATTTAACCCCGTATAATCACCGACAACTCCTAATATTCCATTGAGCATTGCAATCAACGCAATGAACGCAAGGAGCATTCCGCCGACGTTTAGTGCAAGTTGTAATCCATCTCCGGCGCCTGTCGCCGCTGCTTCAATGACATTTGATGCATTTTTTTCTACTTGCAGTTTCACTGTTCCTTTGGTCTGAGGCTCTTCCAATTCAGGGTATAGAATTTTGGAAATCGCCAATCCTGCTGGCGCTGCCATTGTGCTGGCGGCGAGAAGTTGGACGGCAAATCTCAATTGCGCTTCGGCGAGCGGAATTTGATGTGCATCGGCAAACGATTGTCCCAGCATCTGTATGTAACTTGCCATCACTCCGCCGGCAATTGTCGCCATGCCGCCGACCATCACTGTGAGAATCTCAGACTTTGTCATTGCGCCGATGTATGGACGGATGAGCAGCGGAGCTTCCGTCTGACCAACAAAGATGTTAGCTGTGTTTGAAAGAGATTCCGCGCCGCTTGTACCGAGCAGCTTCACCATTATTTTCGCCATCACTTTTACCACCGCTTGTAGTATTCCAAGATAGTACAGAACTGAGGTCAATGCTGAAACAAAAATGATTGTGGGGAGGACTTGAAAAGCAAAGAAAAATCCGAGCGAGCTCGGACCTGAATTTATTGCAAGCTTTCCGAATACAAATTCTGCTCCAACCATTGTATAATTCAGAAGAGCAACAACACCTGCGCCGATTCCATCGATACCGTCTTTAAGCCAGCCGAGAGGGAAGAACCATGAACGAAGTGTTTCAGCGTGGATAATAAATACTGCAAATGTCAATTGAAGCAGAAATGCCATCCCTACCAATCTCCAGTTTACTTTCTTTTTATTATTTGAAAAAAGAAATGCGACACCGACGATAAAACCTACGCCGATGAGTCCGCGCAATATTGTCATGAAATCCATAATTTCCCTTTTTGATTGTGCATGAGCATGGATGTCTCTGTTACATCAATTATTTAGTCCGGAATATAATGACACTTCCTGCATCGCGCTTCGTATGAATCGGCTGCGCCAACAACCACACGATCTGCGTTCGCAATTTTTCGCTGTGTGCGGTCTGCGGGATTTCCACAAACAACACAGATGGCTAACGTCTTTGTGATATATTCAGCCGCTGCAAGCAATTGCGGTATCGGCTCGAACGGAACTCCGCGATAATCCTGATCGAGACCGGCGACAATAACTCGTTTTCCATCGTTCGCAAGTTTGTCGCAGATTCCAATGATAGACATATCGAAGAATTGCGCTTCATCGATACCGATCACTTGTGCATCTTTTGAAAGCGAAAGTATCTCCTCGGCTTTGTCAATGACGATTGATTCTAACGTCTGCGTGTTGTGCGAGACAATTTGATTGGCGCTATAGCGGTTATCGATACGCGGTTTAAAGATGACAACCTTTTGTCGTGCAATCTGTGCGCGGCGTAATCGGCGGATCAATTCTTCGGTCTTGCCGCTGAACATACATCCTGCGACCACTTCGATCCAGCCGATATCTTTGGGAGCTTGGTGTTGAGTTACTTCCATTTCTTTTCTTTTCCTGATATTTCTTGGTCAAAAAGATAGTGCGAGAAAATATCAAGAAATGCAACTACTGAAACAAGAAAAGGGAGTTAAAAATCAGGTTAGAGAAAATGCAAAGCCCGCATTGCGGGCTTCAAAAAAGTACTATGTAAGAGTAAGGACAGTTACTTCCGGCGGACAGTTGATGCGGAACGGGACGCCAACCGAACCTAATCCGCGATTGACGTACAACTGTGAATTGTCGAGCGAGTACAAACCGGCAATATACTTCGACGCGAATGCCGCAAGAGAAATCGGCATACGATCAATCGTTCCAAAAACGATTTGTCCGCCGTGAGTATGTCCGCTGAGTGTCAAATCAATCTTTTGATTTTTTGCGTTCTCAAAAAAATATGGCTTGTGACAGAGGAGTATTTTGGGTTGATCATTTTTTGCCGATGCCATAGCGCTTGCAAGATAATCGTCAGCTTTTATGTTTCTGCCAATGTCGTCAACGCCGAGGAGATTGAAAAACGAATTTCCCTTGTGAATTTTCACGGCATCGTTGCGAAGAAGTCTTACACCGCAATCGTTGACTTCCTTTGCCACCAGATCAACGTTCTTAGCAAAGTAGTCATGGTTTCCAAGGCAGCCATAGACACCATAAGGTGCTTTCAATTCAGAAAATGCCTCTGCAAACGGATACACTTCTTCCGTTTGACTGTTCACAAAATCGCCGGTGACAACGACGAGATCCGTTTTCAGATCGTTCATCGCTTGAACATACATCGCCATATCTTCTTTATTCATGAAGACACTTGAGTGAACATCGCTGAGCATCCCGATTCTGAATCCTATGAATTCATCAGGAAGGTTTGGGATCTTGACGGTTTGATGAATAATGTCGTACTCATCTTTACTTATCACTCCTGCGGCAGAGCCGATAAATGAATACGCAGAAAGCCCGATCACTCCTTTTTGAAGGAATGATCGGCGTGTTGCATCGAATTTTTGGAACTGTTGTTTCTCTTTCATCTCATGAACCTTTGATTTTATGGCCGGATGAAACAATGCCGCTTTGTACGGAATCAGGAACGGTAGTTTTATCAATGCTGTAATTCCCAGCACTAAAAATATGAAAAGAGTCGCCATCTGCCAGATAAAAAATGGAGTCAACAACGTTACAATATATTCCGGAAGATGAGTCAACCTCCAGATATAAAAATACACCCATATCAGTGGAAGATTGAACACAATGAAAAGAATGATAAGAGTTGGTCTTAACCACGAAGGAAATTTTAGACCAGATTTGAGATATTTCAAAATGCGAAAAAGAAGGTACACCTGCCCGGTGAGAATAAACAATGTTGTATAAAACCTAAACATACGTCAGTTACACCTTGATTTTGCGTCAGTTTTT
>JBFMDF010000014.1:0-17063 GCA_040753935.1 Bacteroidota bacterium
CGTGATAGACTTTTTATATTCTGTGGATGTTGCAATATTCTTTTTTATAAATCACACGTTAGCCAATCCTGTTTTGGATTGGCTCATGACGTTTCTTACTGACTTAAACAAACAGAAACCTGTTCAGATTATTCTTCCATTTATATTAGGACTAATTCTTTGGAAGAGCGGGAGCAAGGGAAGAATAACGGTAGGTGTTTTGATTGCAACAGTGATTATCGGCGATCAGATCAACAGTTCATTCCTGAAAGAACTCTTCGGAAGAATACGTCCCTGCAGAGCGCTTGAAGGGGTGAGGCTGCTTGTTGATTGCGGTGGAGGATTATCGTTTCCATCATCACATGCGGTCAATAATTTTGCGGGAGCATTTGTTATTTCGCATTTTTATAAGCATCAAAGGTGGTATTGGTACACATTTGCATTCCTTGTCGCCTTCTCTCGACCGTATGTTGGAGTCCATTATCCATCGGATGTACTCGTCGGATCTTTGATCGGAGTTGGGATTGGATTTTCAACAACATCTTTGTGGAAAATATTTTCACAAAAATTCATAGAAACAAAATTCAGTACATAAAGATAACATATTGTGAAATTGCATTTTAACCTTGATCAGCAAAAAAAATTTCTTGTCGGTTTGTCCTTCGCTGTTGCAGTTCTGTTGGGTGTATCTTTTCCACCTTTTCCAATCGGCGTAACAGCATGTATCGGATTTGTTCCGTTTCTTCTGCTTGTTGACAACATTCATTCCTTTGGAAGATTTTTTCGGTACTCATATTCTGCTTTTTTTGTTTTTTCCTTGCTAACATTGTACTGGGTTGGCGGATACACACATCTCAAAGATCTATACTTAATGTTTGCAGGCGGAGCATTGCTGCTTTGGCAACCGATTTTTTTTACTTTGCCGGCATCTGTGTATTATTTTGTTCGAAAGAGAATACCTCATCAATATTCGGTTTGGTCCTTTCCATTTATTTGGATCACGTTTGAATGGCTGTATGCACTTGGAGAGTTTGCCTTCCCTTGGCTTACAATCGGTAATACGCAGACATATCATCTGGAAAAGATTCAATTTGCAGATGTAACTGGTGTTTATGGAATATCGCTTTGGGTATTGATAATCAATATAGTTATCTTCTTTCTCTTAAAATCTATTCTGTCTAATTCAGATAAATCTAAATCAGTCGGGTTAACAATTGTTGTACTCGTGCTATACATTCTACCGAATTTTTATTCGTTAAGTGTGAATGAACGCGACCTGAAAAAAATCGACTCATCAAGTTTTACTGTAGGTATTGTGCAGCCCAATGTTGATCCGTGGGACAAATGGGAAGGTGCAAACTCTTTTCAAGGAAGATGGAACCAATCTCTTTGTTACCTTGAACTTATTAAGAGAGAGATAAATGATTCTGTAGATATTGTTGTATTGCCCGAATCAGCAATTTTGTTGAACCTTCCTTCTTTTAATGAACAATATTCAGAATTTCGGAGACAAGTTGATAGTCTTGATATTGCAATCATCAGCGGATATGCAAGGGTGAAATATTACGATCCTGATTCTGCCCCTGCTTCCAGCAGTACGATTAAGGGGACAAATATTCGGTACGATTCATTCAATTCGATCTTCCTTGTTGAACCTGGTATGACAGAGACCCAATCGTACAGTAAAATGCGGCTTGTTCCTTTTGCAGAACGAATTCCGTATGCGGATGAGGTTCCGTTCTTGATTGAACCGCTTCGTTGGGGTGTAGGAATCAGCAATTGGGGACTTGGCAATGACAGCACTGTTTTTAGTAGCAAAAAAGTGAATGCAAAATTCCTTGCCATGGTCTGTTATGAATCAATTTTTCCGGAATTTGTCGCATCATTCGTAAACAAGGGAGCCGAGTTTTTAGTATTCGTTACCAATGACAGCTGGTGGGGAAATACATCTGGAGCACGTCAACATCAACAGTATGCAGTCCTACGAGCAATTGAAAACCGACGATGGGTTGTCCGCTGTGCTAATGGAGGAATTTCTTCATTCATAGATCCGTACGGAACCACGTACGACAAAACAGAGATGTATGTTCAAGATTATATTCAACGGACAATCACTCCAAGAAAAGAAAAAACATTTTATTCCGTACATGGCGATTGGATTGCGAGAATTTCCGCAAGCATCGCATTACTAATTTTCTTATTTTCAATTGGTTATCCTTTTTTAAGAAAGCAAATATGACTAATCAATATATTGATCTTCGAAGCGATACAGTAACACGACCTTCAAAAGGTATGCGTGAAGCGATGGCAGCTGCCGAAGTGGGCGACGATGTCTTTGGTGAGGATCCGACCGTCAACAAACTGCAGGAAACAGTTGCTTCACTCTTGGGAAAAGAGAAGGCACTGTACGTCGTCAGTGGCTGTATGAGCAACCAATTGGCATTGAAAGCACACACGGAACCGGGAGATGAAGTTATCATGGAGCAGGAAGCGCACATGTTTAATTATGAAACTGCTGCTCCGGCTGTGATGTCTTCTGTACAAGTAAAAACCATTCCCGGAGTGAGGGGTGCATTTCATGCAGAAGATCTTCCACCTCACATTCGTCCTGCATTGTACTATATGCCGAAGACGAAAGTGATTTGTGTTGAGAATACACATAATCGCGCAGGCGGCGCAATATTTCCAATTGAAGAGATAAAGAAACTTTCAGCATTCTGCAAAGAACGGAATATCATTTTTCATCTTGACGGCGCACGGCTGTGGAATGCCTCGGTTGCAACCGGAATACCGATGAAAGAATGGGCGCAATATTTCGATTCGGTCTCAGTTTGTTTTTCAAAAGGACTTGGTGCGCCGGTCGGTTCTGCCCTGTGCGGTACAAAAGAATTTATTACAAAAGCACATAAGTGGCGAAAGGTCTTTGGCGGAGGAATGAGACAATCGGGGATTATTGCTGCCGGTGCACTGTACGCGGTGCAAAACAATGTGGAACGACTGAAAGAAGATCACGACAAAGCAAAATATTTTGCACAAGAGCTGTCAAAGATAAAAGTTTTTGATATCGATATGGAGAGTGTCCAGACGAACATCGTCATTGTCGATGTTCAAAAGACTGGAAAAACACCGCAGGATATCATTACAATGCTGAAGGATCATGGTGTGCTGATTTCGGGGGCAACATTTACCAAGTTTCGCGCGCTGATGCATCTCGATGTTTCGATGGATCAAGTGAAATTTGCAGCAGAAAAATTCAAACAAGTATTTAATTAATCTCATCGCACATAGTCTCTGTGAACTATGTGCCTATGTGTTTTACCATGGAACTATCAAAATTCAAACATACACATCTCGTCAAGGTTCGCAATTACGAGATAGATTGGCAGGGAATCGTCCACAACGGCAATTACCTTTTATATTTTGAAGTTGCCCGTGTCGATTATTTCAAAAAGATAGGATTAAAAATTGACGAACGTTCGATTTCAGGTTCAGTGCGAATTGTACTTGTCCGGAATGAGATCGATTACCTGAACACGGCTACATTCGACGATGAATTGAAAATTTATACCCGCATTGTTTCAATAAGAAATTCAAGTTTTGTCTGTGAAGGCGTTATGATTCATGCGGAAAACGACATCCCTGTAGCCAACAATCTTGCCACACTGGTATGGACCGATCCAAAAACAGGAAAGTCAACTCCCGTACCGACTGAGTTCAGGAAACTGGTTGATAAGTACGAAGAAGGCAAAGCGGAAATTTTGTGGCCTAAAATAGAAGTGTAGTATGATCACATTTGAAGAGTTTAAGAAACTGACTCAACAAGGGAATGTTATCCCATTGTTCGATGAAATCCTTGCTGATACAGAAACGCCTGTTACTGTCTATCTCAAGGTCCGTGATGAGAGCCCGTATTCGTTCCTTCTGGAAAGTATTGAAGGCGGGGAAAAGATCAGCCGGTATTCGTTTATCGGATTCAATCCATTCTGCAATTTCATCATCCGGGAAAAACAATACGAAATTCAAACACGGCATCCTGATGTTACCGTAATGCCCAAACTCGTCGCCGGCATTTCTCATCCACTTGAAGCGCTAAAAAAAATATTCTCACATTACAAAACAGTTCACGTTGAAGGAATACCGCGGCTCGTCAGCGGCGCAATTGGATATTTCGGCTATGAAACAATCCAACTGATAGAAAACATCCCTTCTGCGAAGGTCGATGAACTTAAACTGGACGATTCGCTGCTGATGTTTTGCGATACCCTTTTTGTTTTTGACAATGTGAAACGGAAATTGTTGCTGGTTTCCAATGCGTACATACCAGTAAACGCCTCCGAATCGGATTTGAGGACTGAATTTGAGAAGGCTGCCGGTGAAATTGAAAAGATGAAACGTATTCTTCAGAAATCTGTTCCATCGGAGATCAAGCATCCAATCGTCGGCAATGTTGAACAATCGATCAGCAAATCTGAATATGAGAAGATGGTCGAAAAATCGATTGAATACATTGTCGAAGGAGATGTGTTTCAGGTGCTTCCTTCGCACAGGATGAAACGCAAGTTCGACGGCGATCCGTTTGCGATCTATCGGATGCTGCGCGTGATCAATCCGTCGCCGTACA
Organism: Bacteroidota bacterium; assembly: GCA_040753935.1. Lineage (GTDB taxonomy): Bacteria > Bacteroidota > Ignavibacteria > UBA10030 > UBA8401 > SpSt-333. Next base: position 4,601 of record JBFMDF010000014.1, read on the forward strand.
TGTATTTCTTCTCACTCAATGGAATGTGCATTGCCGGTTCGTCTCCTGAATTGCTGGTGCGGGTCGAAAATGGTATTGTTGAAACCCGTCCTCTTGCCGGTACACGGAAACGTGGAAAAACCGAAGAAGAAGATACTGCGTTGGAAAAAGATCTGCTTGCAGATCCGAAGGAAGTTGCCGAACACTTAATGCTCATCGATCTCGGCAGGAATGATATCGGACGAATCAGCGAATTCGGCAAAGTGGATGTTACTGACTATATGGTGATCGAGAAGTATTCTCACGTCATGCACATTGTTTCCAACGTGCGCGGCAATTTGAAGAAAGAATTAACGGCAATCGATGCATTCTTCTCGTGTTTCCCTGCAGGTACGCTCTCCGGTGCGCCAAAGATTCGTGCAATGGAGATCATTGCAGAACTTGAGCCGGTCAAACGCGGAATCTATGGCGGAGCAATCGGGTATATCGATTTTTCCGGGAATCTTGATACATGCATTGCCATTCGAACAACTATCATAAAGGATGGATACGCATATTTTCAGGCGGGGGCGGGAATTGTTTATGATTCTGTTCCATCAAAAGAGTATCAGGAAACGATGATTAAAATGGACGCCGTCATCCGTGCTGTTGAAGCAACGACCAATGCCTAAAGTCATTGCGAGGAGGAGTGATTGTCATGGTGAGCGAAGTCGAACCATGACGCGACGACGAAGCAATCCCCAATCAAGAGGAGATTGCTTCGACGAAAGACGTCTCGCAATGACAATTGAATAAAAATTATGATCCTTGTTATAGACAATTACGACTCGTTCACATACAACCTCGTTCAATATCTCGGGGAGATGAATGTTGAGTTGCAGGTCGTTCGCAACGATAAAATCACGGTTGATGAAATCCGAAAACTTAAGCCGGAAGCAATCGTCATTTCTCCGGGACCGTGCACACCGAAAGAGGCGGGTGTTTCCGTTCCGCTTATAAAAGAGTTTTACAGAGAAATCCCAATCCTTGGCGTTTGCCTCGGTCATCAATCGATCGGAGAAGCATTCGGCGGCAACGTGGTGAAAGCACCGAGTGTGGTGCATGGCAAAACATCCGAAGTTTTGCACGAAGGGAAGGGGATTTTCAAATCGATACCGACAAAATTTAAGGCGACGCGGTATCATTCATTGGTAATCGAACCGAAGACAATGCCTGGCATTCTTGATGTGACTGCAAAAACAGCCGATGGTGTTGTGATGGGTGTGCAGCACAAGCAATATCCCGTTTTTGGCGTGCAATTTCATCCGGAATCAATTGCGACTGAGCATGGGAAGGTGTTGTTGAAGAATTTTGTTGAGAAAAGATATTAGGTGATCTATGGACAAAACCCAAGTTGCCGACATACTCGATGAAGTTGGAACGCTGCTTGAACTGAAAGGAGAGAATCCTTTTAAGAGCAGAGCATTTCACAATGCGGCACGCGTTCTTGCGGGTGTTACTGAAGATTTGAAAACACTTGTTGAGAGCGGCGACATCCGTAAGATCAAAGGAATCGGTGAAAGCACGGCAAAGATCATTTCCGATCTCGTTACTACGGGAAAATCCCCCGATCACGAAAGTCTTAAGAAAGGATTTCCTCCCGGTATATTCGATATGATGAAGATACAGGGAATGGGACCGAAGAAGGTTGCATTCCTGTATAAAAAAATGAAAATCTCTTCAATTGACGGTCTCGAGAAGGCGGCAAAAGCGGGGAAACTGGCGAAGTTGGAAGGTTTTGGAAAGAAAACTGAAGAGAATATTCTTCTCGGTATCGAACAGGTACGCAAACACTCGTCAAAATTTCATATTAATGTTGCCGAAAACGCAGCGCAAAGCATCTTTGAGTCGATCAAATCTCATAAAGGAATCATTCGTGCGGAAATCGCCGGAAGTCTCCGCCGCAGAAAAGAAACGATCGGTGACATCGATATCGTAGTCAGTGCCTCAAAGAAGGATGCGAAAGAGATATTCAAGATTTTTACTACTCATAAGAGTGTCGAGCGAATCACCGGTGAAGGCGAGACAAAATCGAGTGTTGTCTTAAGCGCCGGAATCAACTGCGATCTTCGGGTTGTGGACGATAAGGAATTTCCGTTCGCGCTGAATTATTTCACAGGAAGCAAAGAGCATAACATCAGAGTTCGTGCACTGGCACGAGAGAATGGATGGACGCTGAACGAATATGGATTTGCTATTCCTGACACCGGAGAGAAAGGAAGAAAGTCCAAAAAGATCGTTCCATGTAAGACCGAAACGGATATTTACAAGGCTGTGGGGCTCAATTATGTCGAACCGGAACTGCGGGAAGATCTTGGCGAGATCGAAGCGGCTCAATCCGGAAAATTGCCAAAATTGGTTACCTACAATGATATTCGCGGCACGTTCCATTGCCATACAAACTACAGCGACGGTCATAATACACTTTCAGAGATGGCAGCAGGAGCACAGAAACTTGGGTGGGAATATCTTGGTATTGCCGACCATAGCAAAGTGGCGGCGTATGCAAACGGATTGACTGAAGATCGCGTCAAGAAACAACACAAGGAAATCGATGCACTGAATTCGAAGTTCAACAACTTTAGACTATTCAAAGGAAGCGAAGTAGATATTCTTACAAATGGCGATATGGACTTTAATGACAAAACGTTAGCATTGTTTGATTATGTCGTTGCATCGGTCCATAGTAACTTCAAATTAAGTGAAGCCGATATGACTAAGCGGATTTTAAAAGCTGTTAAGAATAAATATGTAACAATCATAGGGCATCTTACCGGACGTTTGTTGTTGGAGCGTGATGGCTATCCGTTAAATCAAATCGACATCATTAACGCAGCGGCAGATTACGGGAAGGTCATCGAGATTAATGCACATCCAATGAGGTTGGATCTCGATTGGCGTATGGTGAAGTATGCAATCAGCAAAGGTGTTCTGATCGCAATTAATCCGGACTCACATGTTGTTACCGGACTAACCGATGTAAAGTATGGCGTTGGTATTGCAAGGAAAGGGTGGTGCGAAAAGAAAGATATTTTGAATACGAGAACGACAAAACAGGTTGAAGATTACTTCATACGATGAATTCAATTTCTCCAGTAAATATTATCTCGGCAGGTCCCTTGAGTTTTACGCCGGTGATTAAGTTAACATAATCCTTATTATATCTCTCAATTGTGTTTTCATTTATTAATGGCGTGTTGAAATTAATCTCAAGCGTATCTCCGCCTTTAACTTTAACTTCAACCGGACTTTGCCACCCAAATTTAATAGCGCTCAATAATGCGCACGCCACGGAACCGGTACCGCAAGCCAAAGTTTCATCTTCAACTCCACGCTCATAAGTCCTTATTTCAATCTTCTTATTCTCAATCTTAGAAACAAAATTAACGTTTGTTCCCATTGGTTTATAGACCTGATGGTAACGAATCATCCGACCGATATTGAATACATCAGCAATTTGTAAAGAACCAAGTTCCGGGTTCTCATCAAGAAATATAACCGAATGATCTGTTCCAGTGTTGAGATAATTTGCTTTCAGGATATTGCCATTGATGTTAACCGATTGGTTCAATATGGCTCCAAACGGATTTTTCATCTTCAACTCATAGATTGTGGGAGCATGGCGCGCGACTTCGTAGATATAGTTGAAGGCTTCGAAAGCAAAGCGATCGCTTGTGACGATGCCATTATCATACGCAAACTTTGCAATACATCTGCCGCCGTTGCCGCACATCCCTGCGCTAGAACCATCGGCATTGTAATACTGCATTGTAAAGTCTGCTTTAGAACTCTGTTCGACTAGCAGCAGACCGTCAGCACCAATTCCCAGTTTACGATTACACGCAGCAATGGCGAATTCGTTCGGATTGGTGACAACGCCGGAACGATTATCTACCACGACGAAGTCGTTACCTGCGCCGCTCATTTTTGTGAATTGAATTTTCATTTCGTAATAATAAAGCAGGTCGGCATTAATGCCGACCTGCTGATGTAAAAGCTGTGGAGGTGCGGGGATTCGAACCCCGGTCCGAAGTGAAAACCAGCAGACCATCTCCATACTCAGTTCAGCAAGGGTTCTTTACTTTGCGTTATGGCTGAACTCAAAACCGGCAAAGTGCAGTCCCGGAAAAGATTTAATCGGCACCACCGAGACATTGTACCGACGAGCCCAACATTGTCGACGCCGTTACAGACCCGTTAGGCGGGATCCGTATTGGCGCTCGCGGCTAATTAAGCGGCGAGTGCGTAACCGTAGTTATCTGCATTTATGTTTTTGTCACGATATTAACGTGCATGTAACGAGCACGGTATGCTTGTCCGCCCATTCTCTACCCCGTCGAAACCAGTCACCCCCATTCCACACTGTAATTTACAAATCTGAATTGAGAGTATCAATGAACTGCCGGATTGTTTCAATTCGTTCTGTTTCCTGCTTCTTTTCAAGTGACAGTATGATGTTCCTGAACATTCTCTCCAATATCTGCTTGTTTGTCACTGGTTGAAGATACTCTTCCGTAAATTTGAATCCGAGATTCTGAACCATCGCTTCACAATCAGTACGGGAAAGGATTTTCCCGCCATTGAACGGATCGAAATAGACATTCGCATTACCAAATGAAAATCCCAAAGTAAAATGTCCCGGAAGACCAACACCGGTAATCGGGAGATCAATGCGCTTTCCAACCAACAGATAAACGATACTGAGTGTAATAGGAATTCCTGTCTTTGTTTCCAAGACTCGATTGATATAATGATTTTCCTCATTGTAATAATCTGCTTGATTGCCGATAAATCCTTTTTCATCTGCAAAGAATGAAATTGTGCGGCGCAGAATTTCCTCCTGGTCAGTGACGGAGATTAATTTTTCTTTCAGCTGAGACGCATACTCATTGAGTTGTGAAATATACGGAGCAACATTCAGATCAAAGTACCGCATCCGGGCAATAAGAAAGACACCCTCTTCAAGATCGAAATCGCCGTCTGCCGTACGTTTTAAATTCTTGATAGCATTCTTAAAATAAAACCGAAGAGTTGTTTCACGGATACTTTCAACACGCCTTTCAAACGTTGTGTCAGCAGTTTTTTGATACGGAAGGAACGGAATAATGCGTTCACCGTGACCTAACAATCGTTCACGGGCAGTATTAAAGATTTGCTCATCTTCATCGTCGAGCAATTTGATGAGTGATTTAATCTCAGAAATGTCTTTGTCTGAGGCATTGTTCATCGAAACTCAGGATACTGTTCCTTCATTGTCTTGGTCAGAATCGCAAATGCTTCCTCCGGAGTATCGGCGAAACTGAAGAGTTTGAGATCCCCGGGACTTATCATTCCGTATTTCACCAGTGCTTTGAAATCAATGATCTTGTTCCAAAAACTTTTGCCGTAGAGAATCACTACCATCTTCTTCCCTACCTTTTTTGTTTGCAGCAACGTCAATAGTTCGAAGAACTCATCCAGCGTTCCAAATCCTCCCGGGAATGCGATGAGTCCTTTCGCAAGATACATGAACCAGAGTTTCCGCATGAAGAAGTAATGGAACTCAAAATTGAACTTCGGCGTGATGTATTGGTTCGGATATTGTTCGAACGGCAGACTGATGTTTAATCCGATTGATTCACCCTTTGCCAGCATTGCGCCTTTATTTGCTGCTTCCATAATGCCCGGACCCCCGCCGGAACAAACGAGCAATCTTCCCTTCTCTTTTAATTTCTTTGACCACACGGTAATCAACCGCGATAATTCCGTCGCATCTTCATAATATCGGGACATCTCTACCGCAATTTCTGCCTGTAACAGTTGATCGTGATATTTTTTGGAATGAATATATTTTCCCGTTCCGTTCTTTGCCAATGCTCTCAGAGCTTTCATCGTCTCGTTTCTCGGCTTAATTCGTGCAGAGCCGAAAAATACAATGGTGTCCTTTACATCATAGTAGTTGAACCGACTGAGCGGTTCCAGAAATTCAGAGAGGATGCGGAGCGGACGGGCGTCCTTTCCCCCGAGAAAGCCGGCATTTTTATATGCTTTCGGTGCTTTCGTCAGTTTATATTTTGCCATACTTAGGTCGCGATCTTTGCGGCAACCGCCGCCAGTAATTGTTCAAGATATCTTTTATCGGTCTCATCGAAACTGTCATATGAATGACTATCCACATCGAGCACACCGATACTGTTTGATTGATGAAAGATCGGAACGACGATTTCTGATTTCGATCCCCCATCGCAAAAAATATGGCCCGGAAATTTCTCAACATCGGGCACGATGATCGTCTCTTTGCGTTGAAACGACGTGCCGCAAACTCCTTTGCCAACGCCGATTCGAGTGCATGCAATCTTCCCCTGAAAAGGACCAAGTACAAGTTCGTTCGATTGCGTATCGTAGAGATAAAATCCAACCCACGAGTAATAACTGAATGTTTGCTTTAGTGCAGCAGCAATATTCGACATGTTTGCAATTTGGTTCGGCTCATCGTCAACCAACGAGACTATTTGCGGCAGTAACTCTTCATACTGCTCCTGTTTTGTTGCCGATGCAATTTTAATTTCTTCCATGCTCTTCCTTTTTGAACACTTTTTCAATCCTGAATTCAGAATTATTCACTGTGTGAAGTGATGTGAATTGGTGAGCATATTTGGAGCGGATCACCGCAAGTCCAATGGCATCAATTATACTTGTGATTTTTCCAATTGGGGTTTTTTCATTATCCACAATGATATCGCCTTCGTCAATTTTATCTGAAAATGAAATCAAACAGAGTGCTCTTTGTATTTTTTGATATGTATCGAGCCGCGCAATCACTTCCTGTCCGATGTAGCATCCCTTCGTAAAACTGATCCAATCCCACAAATTCAATTCCAGTGGATTGTAATCCTGAATTAATTCTTTTTTTGAGACAGGGATCCCCTGCTCAATGCGCCACAATTCAAATGCACGATCCGGCAATTGAACTGAGGCATCCATAACTTCTGAAATGGAAAGCCTTATTTCTTTCCCAAAAAAATCTGTCACATAACTACTCTCTTGTATAACGCCGGCACCAAAGGAAACATCGATTCGAAATTTTGAAGTAACATTCTCCAATACAATATCTTCCATGATGATGAATTTATTCAACCATACAATAACGTCATCTGATATGGAATAACTGCAAAGCATCAACAGGTCGCTTCCTCGATGAATGACCCAAACTGCATCAACAATTCTCCCCTTTTCGGTAATGATAAGAGTTTTCTGAATATCACCGGAATCAAAATTCTCAAAGTCGTTTGTCGTAATCCGTTGCAGAAAATCAACGGAATCTTTCCCGATTATTCTGATAACACCAAAAGGAAAACGTTCGTAGGTTTTCTGAAGAGTTTCGATATGTGTTGTAGATGTTTGCACAATCTAAATTCGTGTTATTCTTTATCACGCGAAACGGGATGAAGAATCTGTTTTGCACGTTGAGATGATTCCCTGCACACCACCAGATTCTTCACTTCGTCCCGATTAAAAAACAATTGGGATTCGTTCAGAATGACACACTGTTTTAATTCTGATTCACCGAACGGTGAATTGCGTTAAAATACAAATCATTTACCTTTTCAAGATCAAGTATCAATCCGTTGTTAAAAATCCCCTTCTTTTCACGAGTCACGGTTCCCAGTCGGGTCAACGGGACTGAATGTCCATCGGCGAATTGTTTCAACAATTGTTCATTCTTTATGTCAGCTGTCATAATAATTCGCGATTGGTCTTCGCCAAAGAGAATTTTGTGCAATGCAATACCATCACTCTTCAGTTGAATATCAAAACCAAAAATTGTTTTCCCGATGATACAACTTTCCAGTAAAGAAATAATCAAACCGCCATCAGAAACATCGTGTGCCGACTTAATTAATTCATGCTGAATCATTTCAAGCGCGCAACGTTGTAATTTTACTTCGAAAGATAAATCAAAATGCGGTGCATCACCCGACGTCATTCCATACTCTTGAAAAAGAAATTCACTTCCTGAAATATCGCCACGGTTCGTTCCTAACAAATAGATTGCATCGCCTGCTTCCTTGAAATCAGCAGTTGTTACGTGTGATTCTTTTTCGATAATCCCCAGCATTCCTATTGTTGGGGTCGGGAAAACCGATGCAGTCGGGCTTTCATTGTAAAAACTGACGTTACCTCCCGTTACAGGCGTTTCTAACGCTAAGCATGCTTCTTTCATCCCGGCGATCGCTTCGGTAAATTGCCAGTACACTTCGGGCTTATACGGATTTCCAAAGTTCAAACAATTTGTAATCGCAATCGGTTTCCCTCCGGTGCAAACAACATTGCGCGCCGACTCTGCTACGGCAATCATTGCCCCTTTGCGCGGATTGAGATAGACGTACCGTCCGTTGCAATCTGTTTTTGAGGCAAGAAGTTTATCAGATTTTTTTATTCGAATTACCGCTGCATCAGATCCGGGCAGTACGACGCTGTTAGTACGGACCATCGAATCGTATTGTTCGTACACCCATCTTTTGCTGGCGATGTTTGGCGATTGAATCAGTTTATAGATTGTCTCAGAGATATTTTTGGGCGCAGAAAGAGAATCCGGATTAAATGAACTTGTCTTCGTTAAATATTCCGGTTTTTTTGTCTCACGAATATAGACCGGTGCACCGCCGCCGAGTACGCATGTTTCGGCAGGAATTTCAGCTTTTAATTTTCCTTGATGATAAATCCGAACCATTCCGTCTGAAGTTACTTTTCCGATGGTAACACAGTTTAAATCCCACTTTTCAAATATTGCTTTGATCGCTTGCTCATTCTTCGGTTCAGCAACGAGCAGCATTCTTTCCTGCGATTCAGAAAGCATGATTTCGTATGCTGTCATGTGTGTTTCCCGGGTTGGAACGAGATCGAGATTTAATTCCATGCCGCTTTTTCCTTTGGCGCTCATTTCGGTCGAAGAACAAGTCAATCCTGCAGCGCCCATATCCTGAATACCAACAATCAAACCAGCACGAATCGCTTCGAGCGTCGCTTCGAGCAGCAACTTTTCCGTGAACGGATCTCCCACCTGAACGGAAGGACGCTTTGATTCTGATTCTTCTGAAATTTCTTCCGATGCAAATGTTGCTCCATGTATTCCATCTCTCCCTGTTGCGGAACCGACGATCATCACCAGATTACCTTCCCCTTTCGCTATTGCAGAAGCAACGTGCCCATGCTCGACAATTCCAATGGACATGGCATTGACAAGAGGATTTGTTTGATAACACGGATCAAAATAAACCTCGCCTGCAACAGTTGGAACGCCGAAACTGTTTCCATAATCGCCGATACCCTTCACAACGCCCTTGAGAAGATGGCGAGTCTGTTTATCATTAATATCACCGAAGCGTAATGAATTCAAAGCCGCTATCGGACGCGCTCCCATAGTGAAAATGTCGCGCATAATGCCGCCAACCCCAGTTGCAGCGCCTTGATATGGCTCAACAGCGGAGGGATGATTATGGCTTTCGATTTTGAACGCTACGGCAAGTCCATCTCCAATATCAACAAGACCGGCGTTCTCTTCACCGGCTCCTACGAGAAGGCGTTGACCGGAACGCGGTAACGTTTTCAACTGAGCGATTGAATTCTTGTAACTGCAATGCTCGCTCCACATAACGCTGTAAATGCCTAGTTCTGTGTATGTAGGAACACGGCTGAGAATTGAAAGTACTCTGTCGTACTCTTCTTCGGTCAATCCATGTTGTTTTGCAAGTTCTCCGGTAACTAACGGTTCTTCAAATTGTTTCATACTTATTCTATTGTGAATAATGGATCACCTTTTTCTACTGCTTGTTTTTCCCGGACAAAAATTTTTTTGATGATTCCTGATTTGGATGTTTTAATTTCATTTTCCATTTTCATCGCTTCAACAACTAGTATTCCTTCTCCTTCGTGTACTTGCAGGTCAACCTGCCGAATGATTTTTGTTACCAATCCCGGCATTGGTGCACGAAAGGTGACCGCTTTGGAATGATCATCAGCAGTTTTTAAGAAACGTTCTGCAAGTTGATCACGCAATGAATGACGCTTGATCTCAAAAACGCGATTATCTATCACGGCATGTAAACATGTATTCCAAGTATGAAAGAAAAGATGATACGATTTACCTTCAATCAGTATGCTGTATTCACCTTCTGTAACTTTATGAATATTCACGTCGTGCAATTTTCCGTCAACAGACAATCCTTCTTCCCTGTCTTCAATTGCAACACGGTGATCTGCAATATGGAGAATTATGTTACTCATAGAATGCCGAGGATTTCCATTTTGAGGTTTTCGACACCATTCCGTTTGTGCCGGAAGCAGTTCCGTTGCCTGCTGAGTGTTTCAGATATGACGAAGCAATTGCTACAACAGCATCATGAGGTAACGGAACAGATGACAAACGGAAATTTTTTTCTACAAAATTAATCGTGTATGTTCCATTGATGAATTCTTCATGCATCATTACAAATTGACAGAATGGGATTGTCGTCTTCACTCCGTTGATTTTGTATTCATCCAGCGCACGGGACATTTTCTCGATTGCTTCTTTTCTGTCACGTCCATGGACAATTAATTTTGCTATCATCGGATCATAGTGCATGGTAATTTCTGTTCCAACACGGGCGCCGGAGTCATGACGAACACCCGGACCTTCACTCGGAAAGAAATGAGTGATCTTTCCGGTGGAAGGAAGAAAGTCGTTGTCAGTTTCCTCGGCAGAGATGCGGCATTCAATTGCATGGCCGTTCGGTCGAACATCATTTTGAGCCAGTGATAACTTCTCTCCTTGGGCAATACGAATTTGTTCTTTAACAATATCAATACCATACACCATTTCTGTTACAGGGTGTTCAACCTGTACGCGTGTGTTGACCTCTAAAAAATAAAAATTCTTCCTATCGTCAACCAAAAATTCAACTGTTCCTGCATTCACGTATCCTGCTGCCTTAGCGATCATCACAGCAGTCGCTCCCATCTTGTTACGCAGTTCTTCCGTCATCACCGGACTAGGAGATTCTTCAACCACTTTTTGATGGCGGCGTTGCACGGAGCATTCACGTTCACCAAGGTGAATGATATTGCCGTGAGTATCCGCCAAAACTTGAATTTCTATGTGCTTCGGATTTGCTATGAACTTTTCGATGTATATTCGATCATCACCGAATGCTTTCCTCGCTTCATTACGTGCGCGCTCAATTGTATTTCCTAAATCACTTTCTGTATCAACGCGGCGCATTCCTTTTCCGCCACCGCCTCCTGCCGCCTTGATTAAAATCGGAAATCCAATGCTCTGTGCAACTTTTAATGCGTCACCTAAATTCTTTATTGGACTTGTAGTTCCAGGAACTATTGGAATTTTATGTTTGGCTAATAATTCACGTGCCGATGTCTTACTTCCGAGCAATCCAATGGTCTCTGGTTTTGGACCAATGAAAATAAGTCCAGCATCATTCACTGCACTTGCGAATTGTTCCTTTTCAGAAAGAAAACCATACCCCGGATGAATTGCATCAACGCGCGCTTTTTTTGCAATCTCAAGTATTTTTTGAATATCAAGATATGTTTCTGCAGAAGTCACACCATTGAGTGGAAAAGATTGATCGCAATACAAAACATGCGGTGCAGTCCTGTCGGGGTCCGAAAAGATGGCAACCGTCTCAATTCCCATTTCTTTTGCAGACCGCTGAATACGAACAGCAATCTCACCGCGATTTGCAATCAATATTTTCTTAATTTTTTTCAATTCGCAATTTCAACTATTGTGACTCCTGCTCCCCCTTCATTCCATTCGCCCATTCGTACGGATTTAACGCGTGTATCTGTTTCCAGAAAAAGGCCAATTTTTTTCTTAAGTGCACCGGTTCCCTTCCCGTGAATGATATCCACCCTGTGAAGTCCTGCAAGAACCGCATCATCCAAAAATTTATCAACTGCTGCGACCGCGTCGTCTCCGTAAAGTCCTCTTACATCAACTTCAGTGGAGAACTGCTTATCCATTGAATATGAATACATTGACTCAATTTTTTTGGATTGTTTTCTAGATACTGATTGTATATTCGATATGTTCACTTTAGCTTTAATGTAATTGAATGCAACCTGAAAGTTTCCGTTTTTATCCGGCAGGGTCAATACTGAACCGCTCTGTCCACCGGATTTTAGCTCCACAAGATCGCCAACATTCACCCTTAATGTTTGTTTCGACTCTTCAACAGCATTGTCCAATATATCTGATTCAAGTACCGAAATTCGTTTTTCCAGAGTACCCAGATGCTCCCTGGCGGTTTTAATCGTCCTTTTAACTGCTTGTTGCGTTTTAATCTCTTTGATAGTTTTTTCAATAGTGGAAGAAGCATGATCAACGATAGATTTTGCTTCTTCGATTGCCTTTCGTTTAATCTCTTTAATTTCAGAATTTAATTCTTTTAATTTAGATTCATAC